>NZ_CDWTNB010000022.1:0-34493 GCF_977947065.1 Frankia sp. CgJB1 | reverse complement strand
CGTACGGCACGTTCGTCGAACTGACCTCCCTGGTCGGCGCGTTGGGATTCGCCGCGACCGCGCAGGCTCTCGCGGGCCTGCGCCTGGTCGCGATCGACGAGTTCGAGCTCGACGATCCCGGCGACACGGTGCTGGTGTCCAGCCTGCTGACCCGGCTCGTCGAGGCCGGTGTCCACCTGGCCGCGACGAGCAACACCCAGCCGGAGGACCTCGGTGCCGGTCGGTTCGCCGCCGCCGACTTCCGCCGTGAGATCCAGGGTCTGGTGGCCAGGTTCGACATCCTCCGGGTGGACGGGGAGGACTACCGGCACCGGGGTCTTCCGGCCGCGCCCCCGCCGTATACTGACGATGAGGTCGGCGCGCGGGCGGCTGCCGAGGAGGGGGCGACCGAGGACGGATTCGCCGCGCTGTGCGAGCACCTCGCCGGACTGCACCCCTCTCGGTACGGCGCGCTCGTGGCCGGAGTCACCCTGGTCTGCCTGCACCGGGTCGCGCCGGTCGAGGATCAGGCGGTGGCGTTGCGGGTCGTGGTCCTCGCCGACCGGCTCCACGACCCGTCGGTCCCGGTCGTGGCCTCCGGCGTGCCCTTCGGGGAGCTGTTCGGAGCGGAGCTGCTCGCCGGGCCGCACCGCAAGAAGTACCAGCGGGCCACGTCCCGGCTGAGTGCGCTGGGCCGGGACGCCGCGGCGGGGAACGGCACCGCGGGCCGCGTCGCCGGGATGCTGCCCGGCTGACGCACCAGGCCGGGCGCGCGGCCCGAACGTGCGGCCGCTGCACCCGAGTGGGGTGTCGGAGCCGGCGGTCCGGACGCCGGACCTGCCGGAGTATCTGTTCGCCGTTCCGGGCGTGGGTGACCCGCTGGCGGTCGTGCCGGGGCCTGCGACCATGGGTGCATGGGAACCTACGTCGTGCTGCTCGTCATGGTGTTGTTGGTGGGGCTGGCGGTGCTGGGCGGGCTCTATTTCGTGCTGTCCAGGGACCGCACCCGGCGCTGACGGCCGGTGCGCTGACGGGTCAGCCGGCGGTCGGCTCGGCCGGGGGGAGCAGACGGATGATCACGACCGACTCGCCGTCGAGTTCCACCCGTCCCGGCATGTAGGTGAACCCGTGGGCGGATGCGGCCGGGGCGTCGAACGGGACGCCGTCGAGGGGGACGGCCTGCCGTTCGGCGGCCAGGTTCACGACGATCGCCACGTCGCCGCGACGGACCACCAGCCAGCGGGCCTCCTCGTCGAAGGTGCACGCGACCGAGGACCACGCCGGGTCGGTCAGCGCCGGCAGCCGGCGACGCAGCGCGATCAGCCGGCGGTGCCAGTCCAGCAGGTCGGAGTGACCCTCCCGGCCCGGTTCGGACCAGTCGAGTTTCGACTGCTGGAAGGTCGCCGGGTCCTGGGGATCGGGAACGTCCTGCGGCTCCCAGCTGTGGGCGGCGAACTCGGCGCGCCGGCCCTCCCGCACCGCGTCCCCCAGCCCGGGGGCGGTGTGGTCGGTGAAGTACTGCCAGGGGGTGCGGGCACCCCACTCCTCGCCCATGAACAGCATCGGGGTGACCGCCGAGGTGAGCAGCAGGGCCGCACCGATCCGGAGCAGGCCGTCGCTGAGCGTGGCGGACGCCCGGTCGCCGGCGGCCCGGTTGCCGATCTGGTCGTGGTTCTGCAGGAAGGTGACGAGCCGGTAGGCGGGCGTGGTCGGGGGGATCGGCCGGCCGTGGGAGCGCCCGCGGAACGTCGAGTAGCCGCCGTCGTGGACGAACCCACTGGTCAGCGCGTGGGCGAGGGTCGAGATCGAACCGAAGTCCCCGTAGTACCCCTGCCGTTCGCCGGACAGGGTTGCCCACAGCGCGTGATGGATGTCGTCGCACCACTGCCCGTCCAGGCCGTACCCGCCGGCCTCGGGTGCGGCGACCAGCTTCGGGTCGTTGAGGTCCGACTCGGCGACGGCGAACAGCGGGCGGCGCAGCTGGGCGCCGAGCCGGTGGACCGCCTCGGCGATCTCCTCCAGCAGGTGCAGGGCCCGGCTGTCCTGAAAGGCGTGGACGGCGTCGAGACGCAGCCCGTCGCAGTGGTAGTCGCGCAGCCAGGACAGGGCGCTGTCGATGATGAACGCGCGGACCTCGTCGGAGCCGGGGGCGTCGAGGTTGACCGCGGGGCCCCACGGAGTGCTGTAGCGGTCGGTGAAGTAGGGGCCGAAGCGGCCGAGGTAGTTGCCGTCCGGGCCGAGATGGTTGTAGACGACATCCATGATCACGCCGAGGCCGCGAGCGTGCGCGGCGTCGACGAAGCGCTTGAGCCCGTCCGGGCCGCCGTAGGGTTCGTGCACCGCGTACAGACCGACGCCGTCGTAGCCCCAGCCGTGCCGGCCCGGGAAGGCGTTGACCGGCAGCAGTTCGACGGCGTCGATGCCGAGTTCGACGAGATGGTCGAGCTTGCCGATGGCCGCGTCGAAGGTGCCCTCCGGGGTGAACGTCCCGACGTGCAGCTCGTAGAGCACGCTGCCGGCCAGCGCGATGCCTCGCCAGGTCCCGTCGGTCCAGGGGAAGGCCGAGTGGTCAACCAGCCGCGACCGGTCGTGAACCCCCAGCGGCCCCGGTTGCCGGGCCGATCGGGGGTCGGGCAGCTCCTCGCTGCCGCCGTCGAGCAGGAAGGCATAGTCCGTGCCATGCTTCGCGGACGGGACGTTGACCCACCACCACCCCCGTTTCCCGGCGGTCATCTCGTGCGTCGAGTCGCCGGCGGAGCCCGCCACGACCAGGCTGACCGTCTTCGCCTCAGGGGCCCACAGCCGGAGGGTGCTCATCGGTCTTGTCTACCTGTCAGAGCCGTCGGACACGCCGTGACGGCGACAATGGTGACGACATCGGTCCCCGGCCGAAGGCGCCCGGCTGCCCGGCATGCCGAGCCGGATGGCACCGAGATGGCAGCGAGGTAGTCCGACCGGAGGGAGGGCAACCGCCGTGCGATGCCTCCGTATCTTGATCAGATGGCACCGTTATGCCATGATTTCGTCGTCGTGATGTTCGACCGGAGGTTCGCTGCAGTCCCGCCCCTCCGCCGGGCCTACGACACGCCGTCCCACCTGCGCGTTGATTTTCGGGTCCTCATCGCCCCTACGAGGGATCGCAACCGCACGCGACGGCGAGGACAGCCGGGGGCGATGTGACGGGCCGTCCTATGATGCGTGACATGCCGAACCTCAACGTGTCGGTCCGGGCGGCGACGCTGCAGGATGCCCGGACGCAGGCCGAGGCCGCCGGGCTCAGCCTGTCTGCGTGGGTAGATAAAACGCTGACCGACGCCATCTGGACGGCCCGCTTCGCCCGGCAGCAGCAGCGCAACGCCGCCCTCGGGGTGACGCCGGAGTATCTCAACGCCGAGTTCTTCCGGCTGGAGGCGCTGCGGCGTCGTGCGACAGGGTGAGGTGTGGGCACGGGCCGGATGGTGACCTGCCCGGTCATCCCTGGCGACCCCCTGCCGCATGACGACTACGCCGCGGACGCCGGGATCATTGATCCGATCCGGGGCACGATACTGCCGGAGCTGATCGCGTGGATGCCGATCTCCGGCTTGGCCCACCCATTCGGCCCCATCCCTCCGGAGGCATGGCAGCGGGTCGATCAGATCCTCCGCCGCGTCCGGATCACCCCCACGGGCGTGGGGAGGATCTCACCCCGGGATCGACACCGATGGTCTCGGCCGGATCACCCCCACGGGCGTGGGGAGGACTTCCTGCGGCAGATGGCTGGTGCAGACCTACTACCTGTCCACCGATCCCCGGGGACGGGAGGTGATCGTGAAGCGGGACGCCGACAAGCAGGGCGTCCCGCCTGGACATCGTTGCTTGGCTTCCCCCTACGACCCGGATGCGCGGTGGGCGGCCAAGGGCGACGACCTGTTCTGGTACGGCTACAAGGTCCACCTCACCGAAACCTGCGATCCTCCCGCCGAAGCCGAAGCCGAAGCCGAAGCCGAAGCCGAAGCCGAAGCCGAAGCCGAAGCCGAAGCCGAAGCCGAAGCCGAAGCCGAAGCCGAAGCCGAAGCCGAAGCCGAAGCCGAAGCCGAAGCCGAAGCCGAAGCCGAAGCCGAAGCCGAAGCCGAAGCCGAAGCCGTGCCGTTACGGCTGATCACGGACGTTCTCACCACCCAGGCGAGCGTCCCGGATGTGAAGGCCACGGAGATCGTCCAGGCCACCCTCACCGACCGTGGCCTTACCCCGGGCGAGCACTACCTCGACGCCGGCTACTCCTCCGCCGACCTCATCCACACCGCCGCCACCCGGGGCATCACCATGGTCACCCCAGCTCTCCTCCACCACTCCCCCCAGGCCAAGGCCGGCGCTGGCTACGACAAGGCCGCGTTCCGGATCGACTGGAAAGCCCGCCAGGCCCGCTGCCCGCAGGGCCACACCAGCACCGGCTGGTACCCCGTCCGCCAGCACAACCGCGACGCCATCGTCGTCGCGTTCGCCCGCACCGATTGCCACCCCTGCCCCGCGCAGAAAGCGTGCACCACCTCCACCCGCCGCACCCGTTACCTCAGCCTGCGCCCCCGAGAACTCCACGAGACCCTGACCACCGCCCGCGCCGAACAGGCCACCGACACCTGGAAGACCAGGTATGCCCTGCGCGCCGGGATCGAAGGCACCATCAACCAGACCCTCGACATCACCGGCCTGCGCAACGCCCGCTACCGCGGCCTGCCCAAGACCCGCCTCCAACATGCCTTCTCCGCCACCGCGGTCAACGTCATCCGCCTCGACGCCCACTGGAACCCCGACCAACCACCCTTCACACCCCGAACCAGCGGACTCACCCGCCTCAGCCAGCAGCGCACAACCCGAACCGCGAATTAAGCAGCAGAGTCGGTGAGCACGTCCGTCCAGCGTCCCTCGGGTAGGGGGATGGTGGTGTCCCGCCAGCCGCCGCCGCGGCGCAGGCCGAGGACGAGGCGGGGCACCACGGTGACGACGGACTCGGACCGGCTGAAGGCGACGACGTTCTCCGCGGCCGAGCCGGAGGCCCACAGCGGCCGGTAGGTCGCGCGTGTCCTCATCGCCCCTACGAGACCGGATCTGCCTGCTACCGCCCCAGTCGACGTGCAGGGTCAGCTCGGCTGATCAGCCGGGACGTCGCCCCGTTTAACCGGACCCGTTTAACCGGACCCGCGGTGCTCCTTCAAACGAGCAGGGCCGTTGTCTGGCACGCGTCGATGCCTACGTCCCGCTGCGCGGATCGATCGATCAACAGGTCCACAGCGTGAGCTGCTGTGCCAGTGTGCGACAGGGTTGTGTACGCCCGGTAGTGTCGCCTCGCGTGAGCCTGGATCCGTGGCGGGGGCGGTACGCCGAGCGTGCGCAGAGGATGGTGCCCAGCGAGGTTCGGGCCCTGTTCGCGGTCGCGTCCCGCCCGGAGATCGTCTCGCTGGCGGGTGGGATGCCGGACGTGACCGCGCTGCCCATGGACGCGATCGCCCAGACCATGGCCGATGTTGTCCTGGAGCGTGGCCCGGTGGCATTGCAGTACGGCTCCGCGCAAGGCGACCCCGGGCTGCGGGAACGGATCTGCACCGTGATGGCGATGGAGGGTATCGATGCCGAGCCCGACCACGTCGTGGTGACGGTCGGGTCGCAGCAGGCTCTCGACCTGATGGCGAAGATCTTCCTCGATCCGGGGGATGTTGTCCTCGCTGAGGCTCCGACCTATGTGACGGCGATCAACACGTTCGTCGCCTACCAGGCCCAGGTGGTGCACGTATTGATGGATACCGACGGGTTGCTCCCCGATGCGTTGACGGAAACCCTGGAGCGTCTCGCCGCGGCCGGGCGGGCGGTGAAGATGCTCTACACGGTGCCGACGTTTCAGAATCCGGCCGGGGTGACCCTCACTGCCGCGCGGCGGTCGGAGGTGGTGGAGGTGTGCCGGCGCGCCGGGGTGCTGGTGGTTGAGGACAACCCGTACGGCCTGCTGGGCTTCGAGGGGGGGCCGATGCGGGCGCTGCGGGCGGATGCGGCGGGCGACGTGGTGTATCTGGGGTCGTTCTCGAAGACTTTGGCGCCAGGGCTCCGGGTGGGCTGGGTGTTGGCGCCGCCTGCGGTCAAGGACAAGCTGGTGCTGGCTGCCGAGTCAGCGATGCTGTCGCATTCGATGTTCGCGCAGCTCGCGGTCGACCGTTACCTGACGATGCAGCCGTGGCCGGAGCAGCTCAAGGTGCTGCGGGAGCTGTACCGGGAGCGTCGGGACGCGATGCTGACCACGTTGGAGACGTCGATGCCGGCGGGGACAATGTGGACCCGGCCGGCCGGTGGATTCTTCGTGTTCACGACCCTGCCCGAGGGAATCGATGCACGGGCGATGCTGCCTGCCGCGGTGAAGGCCCGGGTGGCCTACGTGCCGGGAAGCGGTTTCTACGCGGACGGGTCGGGGGGCAACAGCATGCGGCTGTCCTACTGCCATCCTCCGCCTGAGCGGATCCGCGACGGGGTGACCCGCCTGGGCGAGGTGATTGCCCGGGAGCTGGAGCTGCTGGCCACCTTTGGCCCGCGTCCGCGACCGACCACTTCCTCTTGATCATCCGACCGTCGCTGTGAGGGGCACGATGACTGATCTGGGCCGGGTGCTCGTACTCGCCGGTGGCCTGTCCGTCGAACGGGAGGTATCCCAGCGGTCCGCGAACCGGCTGCACGCGGCGCTGACCCGGATCGGTATCGATGCCGAGCTCCGCGATGTCGACGCCGGCCTGCTGCCCGCGCTCGCCGCCGAGCCGCCTACGGTGGTGTTGCCGGTCCTACATGGCGTGTCGGGAGAGGACGGCACGTTGCGTGAGGTGCTGGACCTGCACGCCCTGCCGTATGTCGGCGCGATACCGGCGGCCTGCCGAGCGACGTTCGACAAGCCGATCGCGAAGTCGGCGGTCGCCTCCGCCGGGCTGTCGACTCCGGCGTCGGTGACTCTTCCGAAGGAAGCCTTCCATGATCTCGGCGCTGCCGGGCTCATCAGCCGGATCGTCGACCGGCTCGGCCTCCCGCTGGTTGTCAAACCCCGCGCCGGTGGGTCGGCGTTCGGTGTCAGCTACGTGGCGGACGCGGCCGAGCTGCCCGCCGCGCTGATGACCTGCTTCGGCTACCACGACGGGGCGTTGATCGAGCGGGCGGTCGCCGGTGTCGAGATCACGGTGGGGGTGGTCGAGACCGACGACCGGCCGCTGGCTCTGCCCACGGTGGGGATCAGCCCGGTGAGCGGGCGGTACGACTACTCCGCCCGCTACACCGCCGGTGCCACTGACTTCGTCATCCCTGCGCCGGTAAGCCGGCAGGTTGCCGATGCGGCGGCCGACGCAGCGCTGACCGCCCACCGTGTCCTGGGCCTACGCGATCTGTCCCGCACCGACCTGATTGTGAGCGAGGACGGCACGATCTGGTACCTGGAGACGAATGTCGCACCAGGGATGACCGAGACGAGCACGTGGCCGATGGGTCTTGCCGCGGCAGGGCTGGATTTCGGTGTCGTCTGCCGGGACCTTGCCGCCCGGGCGGTGGAACGCGCGGGCGGCTGAACGGTCGGGCTCAGGGCCGGTAGATGGAGATGTGCTTGCGGCTCGACGTCGGATCGTACGGGTAGCGGTCCCAGTCGGCCCACCGTTCTTCCAGCGTCAGCCCGGCCTGGGTGGCGAGTTCGTCGATCGCCTCCGGCCAGCAGTAACGCATGCTCCCTGGGTACAGCCGGGGGAGCTTCCCGTCGGTGAACACCAGCTCGTGGTAGTTGAACATCTGGGCGGTTTGGTCATTGGTGGAGGCGAAGAGCACCAGGCGCTGGGGGCTTCGCTGCTTGACGGTCACCGCCGAGTCCGCGGGGAACACGCCGGGGTACGGGCCGTCGGGCAGACGGTCGGGCCGGGGGACGAACGTCTCGATGACCAGCCGGCCGTCGGGGTGCAGCGCGGTCCGGGTCTGCCGGAGGAAGGCCGCCTGGGTGTCCTCGGTCGCAAGGAGGAAGTAGGTGTTGAAGACCGCGTAGACCAGCGGGACCGGTTCGGAGACGGTGAACGTGGCGGCGTCGGTTGTGATCGCGTCGATGGGAAGCCGGTCGATGGCGGCGCGGCGGGCGAGGACTCGGGTCATCTCGTCGGAGGCGTCGATACCGATCACCCGTACGCCGGACTGGGCCAGCGGGATCGCTACCCGCCCGGTGCCCACCCCCATCTCGACCGCGGGGCCGGCGCCGGCGAACTTCGCAAGGATCTTGATCTGCCCGGTGGGTGCCACAAACGTGCCGTAAAGATCATCATAGGCGGCGCTGATGGCGTCTCCGTAGGTGCGGGCGCCGTACTCATCCGTCTCCTTCGTCATCGCGCCCCCTGCTGATGCGATCGAGGGTTCCAGGCTGTGGGCATAGGTCATCACCTCAGGTCGGGTAGGGGAGGCCAGCCCTGCAACGGCATCGCTGTTACATGCTGGTAACCTGATCTGTACCGGTACTGACAGTGTGATCCAATCTATTGATCGATAACAGTACCGGTACAGTTTGAGTGACGAGGGGTGTCCTTTGAGTAGATATGAGGAGATTGCGACCGAGCTGCGCCGCCGCCTGGACGCCGAACTCACGCCCTACCCGGTGGGTAGTCGCCTGTCCGGATACGGAGCCCTCACCAAGGAGTTCGGGGTTGGGCGTGGCGTCATCACGGAGGCCCTCGGCCTACTCGCGCTGGAGGGCCGGGTCAGGATCGTGGAAAAGTCCGGTGTCGTCGTACTTGACCGGTCGGCACCGCCAGAACCACTTGAGCTCGGCCGCACCGTTCGCCGTAACGACCTGGGGTACATCTTCAACCCGGCCGCCGGGCACTGGTCACCGGTCACCACCCCGACCCGCCGCTGGATGGCCGCGCCGCCGCATGTCGCCCGCCTTCTTAGCGTTCCGCCCGGCAGCGAGGTTCTCGAACGTCACCGTGTCGTCGGCCCCGGCGGCCAGCCCGTGCAGATCTCTGACTCCTACCTGCCTGCCGAGCTCGCCCGCGGCACGATTCTGGAGGCCGCTTCGACGGGGCCAGGCGGCATTTATGACCGCTTCGAACATGACCTGGGCCACGGACCCCTGACCTGGACACGCACGATCGGTGCCCGCCCAGCAACCCCCGATCAGGCCCGAGACCTCGGGATTTCCCGCAGTGCCTCGCTCCTCGTCCTATCCCGAACAACGATCAGCGGCGCGACCGGGCATCCTGTCGAGGTCAACATCACGTACGTCGACGGCGGCCGGTTCGAGGTGGAGCAGACCATCACCCGCGATCCGAGTGCCCAGTGGCCTACCACCCCCGCCACCGCCGAGAACCGCCCCAACCTGGCAGGGTAGCCGAATACGGTCAGCTAATGACACTAATGACTTTGTCGAGCCGCCGCGTGCTACGCGCGGACGAGCAGGCTTACCGGGAAGTCGCGTAGCAGCCGGAGCACGTAGGCGGTGCCGCCGTCGTGTTTGCGGCCGGTGAGCACGTCCGTCCAGCGTCCCTCGGGTAGGGGGATGGTGGTGTCCCGCCAGCCGCCGCCGCGGCGCAGGCCGAGGACGAGGCGGGGCACCACGGTGACGACGGACTCGGACCGGCTGAAGGCGACGACGTTCTCCGCGGCCGAGCCGGAGGCCCACAGCGGCCGGTAGATCGCGTCCGCCCCGAACCATTCGGGATGGTCGCGGCGGGTCCGTAGTGCCCGGGCGACGACGAGCAGCTTCGCCGGGCCGGAGTCGTCGAGGGTCGGCGGGCGACGCGGCGCACCGGTCTCGGCGGTCGACTCCACACCGATCTCGGCGAGCAGCTTGGTGCGATCACCGTAGTTGACCGCCCGCCGGTTGTCCGGATCGACGAGGGAGAGATCCCACAGCTCCTGGCCCTGGTAGACGTCCGCTATCCCGGGCATGGTCAGCTGGAGCAGCTTCTGGGCCAGCGAGTTCTGCCGGCCCAGCTCCACCAGCGTGGCGACGTACCGCTCCAGGATGCCGACGAACTCGTCGTCCTCCAGCACCGACTCGATGTAGTTCGTCAGGGCCGCCTCGTAGCCGGGGTCCTGGTCGGTCCAGCTCGTGTGGGTCTTCGCCTCCCGGACGGCCTTGAGCATGTACTGCGTGGCCCGGTCGGCGGGCAGCGGCCAGGCGCCGACCAGGGTCTGCAGCAGGAAGTAGACGGTGACCCGGTCGGGCCAGCCCTGCTCGGTGTCGCGGTGGCGTTCCCCGAGCCGCACGAGCCGGCCGGCCACCTCGGCCCAGCCGCGGGGATCCTCGGACAGCACCGCGAGCCGGGCCCGCACATCCTCCGACCGCTTGGTGTCGTGCGTCGACAGGGTGGTCATCGTCAGTGGCCAGTTTCGCTGGACCGACAGGTTCGCCTCGTGGAACTCGGTGACGGCGCTGCGCGGGTGCCCGGTCGTGAACGCCGGGAAGCGGCCGGGGTTGCCGCCGACCTCGTTCAGCGCCAGCAGCCGGGCATACCGGTAGAAGGCGGTGTCCTCGATGCCCTTGGCCATCACCGGCCCGCAGGTCTGCTGGAACCGGACGACGAACTCGGCCGGTCCGCCCAGCGCCAGGTCCTCGATGAGGTCGACCTCGGTCGCCCGGCCCGGCAGGTGGGAGCGGGCCTGCTCGCAGGCGCGGACCACATGCCCGCGGGCCTCCAGGCTCGGCGTGCCGTCCGGGCGGAGGTAGGCCCGGTAGACGTCGAAGGCGGCGAGGACCTCGCACATCGCCTCGTGCAGACCGGTTCGGGTGAGGTCGGCCCGGGCCTCCCGGGCCTCCCCGAGCGCGAGGCTCGTCAGCCGGTCCACCTCGGGCTGGAGCACGCCCGCGAGGACGTCGAGCTTGGCGGCCCGCGCCTCGGCCTCGTAGTCGGGGTCCGCGCGGGTGATCTCGCCGTAGAGCACCGCGAGGGGATGACCCGCCATCGGGTCGAGAAACAGCCGGGTCAGCCGGCCGATCCCCTCGTAGCCGGTGGTGCCGTCGCAGGCCCAGGTGTCCGGCAGCGCCTCGTCATCCTCCAGGATCTTCTCGACGACGGTCCACACCCCGCCGGTGGCCTCCGACAGCCGGCGCAGGTAGTCCTCCGGGTCCGCGAGCCCATCCGGATGGTCGATGCGCAGCCCGTCGAAGGTCCCCGCGCGGATCTGTTCGATGAGAAGCCGGTGCGTGGCGGCGAACACGTCCGGGTCCTCCTGGCGCAGCGCCGCCAGGGTCGTGATATCGAAGAACCGCCGGTAGTTCAGCTCAGTCGCGGCGACCCGCCACCAGCACAGCCGGTAGAACTGCGCGTCGAGGGTCGCGGCGACGTCGTCGGGGTCGGCGGTGCCCGCGGCGACGGGCAGCACGTGGTCGTAGTAGACGACGACCCACTCGCCGTCCTCGTCCTGTTCGACGGAGATCTCCCCGGCCGCCAGGCAGTCGGCGAGCCCGGCGCCCAGGATCGGCACCAGCACCCGGCCGGGGTTGTCGGGGGAGGCCCAGTCGATGTCGAACCAGCTGGCGTAGGGGGATTCGGGTCCCTCGCGCAGCACCGACCACCAGGCCGCGTTCGTCGTTTCCGGGGCGATCGCCATGTGGTTGGGGACGACGTCGACGATCAGGCCGAGTCCCGCCTTGCGGCACGCGGCGACGAGCCGGCGCAGCCCGCCGGTCCCCCCCAGCTCGGGATTGATCTGCCCGTGCTCGACGACGTCGTAGCCGTGGGCCGAGCCGGGCGCGGCCTCCAGCACGGGCGAGAGGTACAGGTGGGAGACGCCGAGCGTGGCCAGGTAGGGGACGACGACCGCCGCGTCGGTGAGGGAGAAGTCCAGGTTGAGCTGGAGCCGGTAGGTGGCGGTCGGTACCACCCGGTCGGCGCCGTACCCCCCGCCGGGATGCGCCGGGTCAGCTGACACGGCGCAGCACGACGGTCGAGCGGGCGTCGAGTTCGATGGGATCGCCGGCCTTCACGGCCCTTCCCATGCTCGCGGGATCGAGGGCCGAGTGGAGCAGCGCGGTGTCGCTGAGCCGGGCGTCGACCTCGGCCGTCGACGGGCGGGTGTCGACGACGATCTCCCACGAACTGCCGAAACTGGTCGCCGGCGTCTGGAACCCGACCGGTTCGTGGTGGGCGTTGAAGAACAGCAGGAACGAGTCGTCGATGATGGCCTGGCCCAGCGCGTCGGGGTCCGGTATCCCCTCACCGTTGAGGTAGACGCCGAGTGATCGCGCCGTCCCGGACTCCCAGTCGCTGTCGGACATCTCCGTGCCGTCCGGGCGAAGCCAGGCGATGTCCTTGACGGCGGGGTCGTCGCCGGAGCGCCCGCCGCTGCCGTCCGCGTCCTGGCCGCCCGCCTGCCCGCCGGTGGCCGCCTCGGCCGCGCCGTGCATCGTGCCGCCCTGCCCGCGCAGCGACTTGCCCTGGAAGAACCGGCGGCGGCGGAAGATAGGATGATCATGGCGCAGTCTTGACAGCAGGCCGGTGAACTCGATCAGGTCGGCGTTGCGCTCGGCGTCCGACCAGTCCAGCCAGGAGATCGGGTTGTCCTGGCAGTACGCGTTGTTGTTGCCCTGCTGGGTGCGTCCCATCTCGTCTCCGGCGACCAGCATCGGCACCCCCTGGGACAGCAACAGCGTCGTCAGCAGGTTACGGGTCTGCGCGGCGCGCAGGGACAGGACGGTCGGGTCGTCGGTGGGCCCTTCGACTCCGCAGTTCCACGACCGGTTGTCGTCGGAACCGTCCCGGTTGTCCTCGCCGTTGGCCTCGTTGTGTTTTTTGTTGTAGGAGACCAGGTCGTGCAGGGTGAACCCGTCGTGCGCGGTGATGAAGTTGATCGACGCCCACGGCCGGCGCCCGCTGTTCTCGTACAGGTCGCTCGATCCGGTCAGCCGGGAGGCGAACTCGGCGATCCCGTGGTCCTGCCCGCGCCAGAAGTCACGGACAGTGTCGCGGTACTTACCATTCCACTCGGTCCACAGCGGGGGGAAGTTCCCCACCTGGTAACCGCCCTCGCCGAGGTCCCACGGTTCCGCGATCAGCTTGACCTGGGAGACCACCGGATCCTGCTGGACGAGGTCGAAGAACGATGACAGCCGGTCGACGTCGTAGAACTCCCGGGCCAGGGTCGCCGCGAGATCGAACCGGAACCCGTCGACGTGCATGTCGGTAACCCAGTAACGCAGCGAGTCCATGATCAGTTGTAGCACGTGCGGGTGTCGTACCCGCAGGCTGTTGCCGGTGCCCGTGTAGTCCATGTAGTACTGGGGTCGGTTGTCCACGAGCCGGTAGTAGGCGCTGTTGTCGATGCCGCGGAAGCACAGCATCGGACCCATGTGGTTGCCCTCGGCGGTGTGGTTGTAGACGACGTCGAGGATCACCTCGATCCCGGCCTCGTGCAGGTTCTTGACCATTCCCTTGAACTCCTGCACCTGGCGGCCGTGGCCGCCGGAGGCGGAGTAGCCGCTGTGCGGCGCCAGGAACGCGATGGAGTTGTAGCCCCAGTAGTTGCGCAGCCCGCGGCTGACCAGATGCTCGTCATGGACGAACTGGTGCACCGGCAGCAGCTCGATCGCGGTCACGTCGAGCTTGCGATAATGGTCGATCATCACCGGGTGGGCGACTCCCGCGTAGGTCCCGCGGTACTCCTCCGGCAGGCCGGGATGGTTCTTGGTCAGCCCCCGGACATGCGCCTCGTAGATCACCGACTCGTTGTAGGGCCGGCGTGGCGGGCGGTCCCCGTTCCAGTCGAAGAACGGGCTGATTACCACCGACTTCATCATGTGGGGGCCGGAGTCGGCGTCGTTGACGCTGTCGGGGTCGCCGAAGGTGTAGGGGAACACCGCCTGGTCCCAGGCGACCTCCCCGTCGACCGCCTTCGCGTACGGGTCGAGGAGGAGCTTGGTGGGGTTGCAGCGCAGCCCTCGGGCGGGGTCGTAGGACCCGTGGACCCGATAGCCGTAGCGCTGGCCCGGTCCCACGGTGGGAAGGTAGGCGTGCCAGACGAAGGCGTCCCGTTCCCGCAGGTCGGTCCGCTCCTCGTTGCCCGCGTCGTCGAACAGGCACAGCTGGACCCGGTCGGCGACCTCGGAGAAGATCGCGAAATTCGTGCCCGATCCGTCGTACGTAGCGCCCAGGGGATAGGGGCTGCCGGGCCATACCTGTGACATACGACCGAAGCCTACGGGCCGAACGGTATTCGCGGGCCGAGGTCACTTCATTCCTGGTTTGCGGCGCCTGCGATCTTTGAAGATCCTTTGATCGCCCACTGAACTAAGCAGTCTATCATGGAGTCATGCCCGACGGGACGATCTGGATCGTCATCGCCGGCGCCTTGGTCGTCGGCGAACTGCTGACGCTGGACCTGACGCTGGCGATGTTCGCGCTGGCCGCGCTCATTGGGGCCGGTGTCGCGCTGCTCGGCGTCGATCTGGTCTGGCAGATCGTCGCCTTCGTGGTCGCGGCGGGTGGATTCGGGCTGGGACTGCGCCCGGTGGCGAAGCGTCAGCTGCAACGTACGCCGCCCCTGCTCACGGGTACCGACGCGCTCGTCGGAGAGCGCGCGATGGTGGTGGAGCGGGTCGACGGCGACGGGGGTCGCGTGAAGGTCAAGGGAGAGATCTGGTCGGCCCGGTCCTACCCCACCACCACCGTGCTCGAGGCCGGCAGCGAGGCGCGGGTGCTGCGCATCGATGGTGCCACTGCCATCGTCCACAGTTTCGAGCTCTGACGACCGGGGCCCCGGCGCCCCCGGCGATGCCAGTGGATGTGACAGCGCCGACATCGGGACGGTCGGCCTTCAACCGGCCGGCATCGGGACGGCCGGCATCGAGGGGGCTGAAAGTGAGGGGTACGCCATGGCAGGAGTGATCGCCGCCGCGGTGATCGCGGCGGTCCTACTGATTTTTCTGGTCCGGGCGGTGCGCATCGTGCCGCAGGCGCGCGCGATGGTCATCGAACGGCTGGGCCGGTATCACCGCACGCTGACGCCGGGCCTCGCGATCCTGGTCCCAGTTGTCGACCGGGTCCGTGACCGCATCGACCTCCGGGAGCAGGTGGTCAGCTTCCCGCCGCAACCGGTGATCACCGAGGACAACCTGGTGGTCGGGATCGACACGGTGATCTACTTCCAGGTCACTGACCCACGGGCAGCGACCTACGAGATCGCGGACGTGATCCGGGCGATCGAGCAGCTGACCGTCACCACGCTGCGCAACGTGATCGGTGGGATGAACCTGGAGGCGACCCTCACCTCGCGGGACCAGATCAACGGGCAGCTGCGCGGCGTGCTCGACGAGGCCACCGGAAGGTGGGGAATCCGGGTTAACCGGGTGGAGCTCAAGGCCATCGATCCGCCGAAGTCCATCCAGGACTCGATGGAGAAGCAGATGCGGGCCGAGCGGGACCGCCGGGCCGCGATCCTGACCGCGGAAGGCGTCAAGCAGAGCGAGATCCTGCGGGCCGAGGGCGAGAAGCAGGCCGCGATCCTGCGGGCCGAGGGGGAGCGGGAGGCGCAGATCCTCACCGCCCAGGGCGAGGCCCAGGCGATCGACACCGTCTTCCGGGCGATCCACGAGGGTAACGCGGACCAGAAACTGCTAGCCTACCAGTACCTGCAGACGTTGCCGCGGATCGCCCAGGGGCAGGCGAGCAAGTTGTGGATCGTGCCCAGCGAGCTGACCACCGCCCTCGGTGGCCTGTTCGTCGGCGGTGCGGACCAGGCGCACAAGACTGTCGGGGCCCGTCCCGCGCCCGCCGAGGGCCCGTCCGCGGGACCTCCGTCGACCGGTTCGTAACCCCGGGTCTCCCGGCCCGGCGGCTCATCGGTCCTGCGCCCGTTGGCCGCCGGCTGTCGTCGCCTGATCTTTTCGGGTGACCTGTCTCCTTGGGCGACCTGCCCGATCGGCCCATTCCGAGCCCGTCACCAATGGTTGGTGCGGACAAAACTTCCCGCCATTTAATGATACTTCAGGAGGAGGTAGGGCTAGTCCGCTGAGCCGGACCATGGGACGATTCACCCAGCCAAACGGGGGCGGGTCGACGGGCGCAGGGGAAGGCGTTCCTCGTCGACGGAGGTCCCGCGTGGTCGCAATGTCCCCGACAACTCGTGAGCTGTCATCCGGCTCGTCGTCCTTCGCCGTGCCGGGCAAGCTGGCGGTTCTCGCCTGTCCGCCGGTGCTGTGCCCGCACCTGGAGTTCGCCGTGTCCGGCGTTCTGTCGTCGCCACTGTCGTTGACCTGGACGGCGCAGCCCGGTATGCCCGGATTCCTCTTCGCCGGGCTGGAGTGGCGGGCGTCGCCTGGTACCGCGGGGCGGGTGGCTGGCGCGCTGCGCCGGCTCGGGTACGTCACGTTCGAGACCGTCGAGGGACCCTCACCGGGGTGTGACGCCGAGCGGTACTCCTACACCCCCGATCTGGGGCTGCACCGCGCCGCGATCGCCGCGAACGGGGACGTCGTCGTGGGGGAGGCGGCGCTGCGGGCTCTGCTGGAACGGGGGGAGGCCCGGGAGGCGCTCTCCCGGGGCCTGCACCGGCTGCTCGGAACCGCCTGGGACGACGTGCTCGAACCACTGCGCCGGGGCGCCCACGGCGCCCCGATCACCTGGCTGCGCCGGACCGGGTAGCCGGGTGGGGCAGCCAGGTGACCGGGTACCGGCAGTGCCGACCGGCTGCCGCGGGAGAGCTGCTGGACGTCGGCCGGGCGGGCCGGCGGGGTGGACGAGGCTCCTGGGCTGCGGAAGATCAGGGCGGCAGCGTCGTCGGTCAAGATCGGGGGATTCTCCGGGGCGTCTGGGGGTCGAGGGTGTGGTGAAGCCCACATCGGGGTAGCGCGGGTCTGACGGGCACATACCCCGGCGGTCGTGCGTTGTGGGTTGCGCACGACTACGCACAACTTCTCTGGGAGTTACTTCAGTGGCCACCGATTACGACACCCCTCGTACAGCTGACATCGAGGACGCCTCGGAGCAGAGCCTCGAGGCTCTCAAAGCTCGGCGGGCGGACGCGGCGGCTGATCTCGGTGACGACGTTGACCCGTTCGAAACCGAGCTCGGCCTGCCCGGCGCCGACTTGTCTGGCGAGGAACTGAACATCCGTGTGCTGCCGCGTCAGGCCGACGAGTTCACCTGCACGCAGTGCTACCTGGTGCATCACCGCAGCCAGCTCGTGGACGAGCGACGGATGATCTGCCGGGACTGCGCGGCCTGACCGACCGCGTGGTCTGATCGGCTCTCGATCAGTCTCCACCGCCGATGACAGCTGCCGATGACAGCTCCACGATCAGTTCGGGCTCGACCGCTACCGGCGGTTCGGGCTCGTCTGGCCCGGCCCGGCTCCTCACCCGACCAGAACGCCGGCGTCCCGCATGCGCGCCACGGCTCGCTCCTCGTCGCCCGGACGCAGGTTGACGAACCTGGTGAGGTCGAGTGGCAGCAGCACCTTCAGGCCCCGCAGCCGAGCGTCCAGCGCGCTCTCCTGGACGCAGTAGTCGCTGGCCAGCCCGACGACCACCACCGTCGACACGCCCAACTGCGCCAGCCGTTCACCGAGCACCGTTGTGGCTCGCCTCCCCGATGCCGGGTCACGCACCGAGAAGGCCGAGTAGCCGTCGCTGCCGTCGACCCCCTTGCGGATCACCTCACCCTTGACGATCAGGTCGGGATGGAACTGGGCGCCGGGGGTATCCCCGACGCAGTGCGGCGGCCAGATCCCGCCGCCGGTGACGAAGTGCGGGGTCTCGTGCGGGTGCCAGTCCTGGCTGTAGAAGACCGGGGAGCCGGCGGTCACCGCCGCGGCGATCTCCGCATTGATCCCGGCGATGATCTGCTCACCACCGGCCACGTAGAGGCTGCCGGCCGGATCGGCGAAGTCGTTCTGCACGTCCACGATCAGCAGAGCGGTCCCCGGCCCGTAACGCTGACTCATCGTCGTGTCCCCTCCGTCGCGCTCCGCCCTCGCGTCGCGGTGTACCCACCTCTCCCGGTGTACCAGTCTGTTCTGTCCCGGTGTACCCGTCCGTTCGGTATGACCACACTGTCGCATCTCGACACGCCCGCGTCGATATCCCTGATCATGATGGTGCGTCGGCTTAGGTTCGCAGGATGCGTAGCCGAGACTACGGGCCGGACGTCCTGGCTCCCCCCGCCCGTCCGCGCCAGGCGCGTCCGCCGGAGGTCGAGCTCGAGCGTGACCTCGTGGTCGAGGACGTGGCCACCGGGTTCTGCGGGGCCGTGGTGGGCAGCGAGAACGGTGGGGTGACGCTGGAGGACCGTCACGGCATCCGGAGGGTCTTCCCCCTGGAACCCGGCGCCTTCCTGATCGAGGGCGCGCGGGTGACCCTCGTGCGTCCCCGCCGCGGGACCCCGGCCCCCGCGGCGCGCACCGCGTCCGGGTCCGTCGCGGTGCCCCGCCGCCGGGCCAGGGTCGCGCGGGCGAGCCGTATCTACGTGGAGGGTCTGCACGACGCCGCCTTGGTCGAGCGGGTCTGGGGCGACGACCTGCGCATCGAGGGGGTGGTGGTGGAGAGCTTGGACGGGGTCGACGACCTGCCGTCGGTGGTCGCGGGGTTCCGCCCGGGGCCCGGCCGCCGGCTCGGCGTGTTGGTGGACCATCTCGTCCCGGGGTCGAAGGAGAGCCGGATCGCCGCCTCCGTTGCCGGTGACCACGTCCTGGTGACCGGTCATCCCTACATCGACATCTGGCAGGCGGTGAAGCCGGCGTCGGTCGGCATTCCCCGCTGGCCCGAGATTCCCCGCGGCCAGCCCTGGAAGGAAGGGGTCTGTCAGGCCCTCGGTGTGGAGGACCCGGCGCAGATGTGGCGCCGGGTCCTGGCCTCGGTGGACAGCTACACCGACCTTGAGGTGGGCCTGCTCGGCGCGGTGGAACGACTGATCGATTTTGTCGCCGGCTGACGGCCGGGCCCGGGCGGCCCCCCCCGTACGCGCGCCGCGCAGCCGACCGCGTACGGTCACTTCGGCGGGGACGGGCCCCCTCCGTAGGCGGGAGACACCGAATGCCGGCACGGATCAGACTATCGATCCTGCTTCGGATCGTCGGTGCGGCCGGCGTGACCCTGGTCGTCGTGGCCCTGGTCGCCGGGGTGGCTCTGCATCTCGTGGGGGGAGGGCCCGCGGGGCCGGGCGCACCCGGCCCGGCCCGGCCCGGCGTGGACGGGACCTCACCAACCGCCCTGTCCGGCCGGAAGGTCGTCCTCGACCCCGGGCACAACGGAGGAAACGGCGCTGCCGCGGCGTCGATCAACCGGCGGGTCCCGGCCGGCGGTTTCGACAAGGAATGCGACACCGTCGGCGCCGAGACCGACAGCGGTTACCCGGAGCACGCCTTCACCTTCGACGTCGCGGGGCGGGCGGCGGCCATTCTGCGCTCCCGGGGCGCGAGCGTGATCCTGACGCGCGACAACGACTCCGGGGTGGGCCCGTGCATCGACGAGCGGGCCCGCATCGGCAACCGGGTCTCGGCCGGCGCGGTGGTGTCGATACATGCCGACGGGGGACCGGCGGACGGACGCGGCTTTCATGTCATCGCGCCCGCGCTCAGCCCGGACCGGGCCAACGCACCGATCCTCGCCCCGTCGGCGCGTCTCGCGGTGATGGTGCGATCCGCCTTCGGCCGGGCCACCGGGCAGCCATTGGTGGACTACCTGGGCGAGGATGGTATGACGATCCGCTCCGATCTCGGTGGGCTCAACCTCTCGCGGGTGCCGAAGATCTTCCTGGAGTGCGGCAACATGCGCAACCGCACCGATGCGGCCGAGCTTGCCGACCCGGCCTGGCGGGCCCGGGCGGCGGCGGGCCTCGCGGACGGGATCACGCTGTTCCTGCTGGGGGACGAGGCGTCCTCGCCTGGCCCGGGCTGACCCGGCTTCGTCCGGTGATGGGCGCGACGGCGGCCGGGGCCCCTTGTCGGATTTCCGGGCGCCCACCGGCCGTCGCACACGCAGAGGGCCACCCGTGACGGATGGCCCTCATAGGAGGGCGAGAATGTGTCTCGCGGTGGGCGATACTGGGATTGAACCAGTGACCTCTACCGTGTCAAGGTAGCGCTCTCCCACTGAGCTAATCGCCCGCGAAAGGATCAGAGGCGGAGGCGGGAATCGAACCCGCGTACAGGGCTTTGCAGGCCCTTGCCTAAACCACTCGGCCACTCCGCCGTGGGAGGCCACTGGGGACGGACCTCAAGCCTCTCTGCTCCCGAGCGGACGACGGGATTCGAACCCGCGACCCTCACCTTGGCAAGGTGATGCTCTACCAACTGAGCCACGTCCGCGCTGCTCCGCCCTTCTCGGCGGTGCAGGTAGCACTCTAGCGGACGATCGGGCCAGACGTCGAACCGTCCGGCGGGCATCGCTGAGATGTTGCGTTGGGTCAAGGTTCTCCGGATGAACGTCGGCTTTCGCCCACGGCACGTCCATGCGGCCGGCCGGCCGTCGAGGGGCTGGTCCATGCCCTGGGCGGCGGGTCACCTCGGGCGGCGGTAGCGTGATCGGAATGAGCGAGACGAACGTGGCGGCTCGGGAGGCGAGCCCCCTCGGGTGTGTGGAACCGGCACCCCCGTGGGATGTCTCCTCGTTCCTGCTCGCCGGCGGCCGGTTCGCGACTGAGGTCGTGGAGATCAGTGATGACGCCGCGGTGCTGGATCGAGATGGCTTCTGGGCGGTCGTCGTCGACTTCGAGAGGGCCGTCCGTTGCATCCGGTTCGCCGACGTGCGGCCGGCGCCTCCCGGTGGTGCCGCGGCGCTGCGGCGTGGCCCCTGGCTCGGACCGCCGCGAGCCGCATGGACGACAACCATGAACCGGGCGGCCTACCTCGACGGGGTTGTGGCGATCCGTGAGCGCATTGCGGCGGGGGAGGTCTACCAGGTCAATCTCTGCCGATTGCTGTCGGCACCCCTGCCTGCGCCCGCGGCGGAACGCGCGGGGGGTCCCGGTGCCTGTGCTGCTGGTGTCGATCTCGGTGCCCTGGCGGCTGTCGTAGCCGCCGGCAATCCCGCGCCGTACGCGGTCGTCCTGGATGTGCCGGAGGCCGGGGTGCGCATCGTCGGCGCCTCTCCGGAGCTGTTCCTCTCCCGCCAGGGCGACGTCGTGAGTTCCAGGCCCATCAAGGGAACCGGTCGGACGGCGGCGGATCTGCGGGAGAAGGACGTCGCCGAGAACATCATGATTGTCGATCTTGTTCGCAACGATCTTGGGCGGGTCGCTCGCCCGGGAAGTGTGACGGTGCCTTCGCTCTGCGCAGTGGAGGAGCACCCCGGTCTCGTGCACCTCGTCTCGACCGTCCGGGCCCGGCTGCGGCCGGGGGTGGGCTGGCAGGACCTCCTGGCGGCGGCCTGCCCGCCGGGTTCCGTCTCCGGCGCCCCGAAGTCGAGCGCGCTGCGGATCATCCGAGAACTGGAACCGGCCTCTCGGGGCTACTACTGCGGAGGGATTGGCTGGGTGGATGCCGACCGGAACGTGGGTTGGCTGTCTGTTGGCATTCGTACGTTCTGGATCGAGGACGACCGGATCTGGTTCGGTACCGGCGCTGGTATCACGTGGGGGAGCGATCCGGACTCAGAGTGGCGTGAGACCGAGCTGAAGGCCGACCGGCTGGTGGGGCTGGCGAGCCGATCGGACGATAGGCCGGGCACCGGCGGTGGGCCGAGGACAAAAGAACCCGCCTGGCGGCGCTAGCCTGGCCAGGCGGGCGGGTGCTCTGTGTGTGACTGGGTGGAAGCTGCCTCGGATGCAGGTGGGGAAGGGTCTCCCCCGGTCGCAAAATGCCCACACCGGCTTGCCGGGATCGGGCAGCGGTCCCGACCCCGGTGAGATCATCGCTCGGGGCCACCCCAGATGAGGAGGGCGAGTTCGGCATCAAGATCGATGATGTCGCTCTCTCCGCCGAGGGGGACGGCTGAATACGTCCGCCGCAGGAAGGCCAGCACCTCGGACCGCGGCATCTCGAACAGTGCATGCCCGGACGGGCTGGACAGGGACAGGCAGACGATCCGTCCCCCGGACTGGGCGGCAGGCCACACCTGCACGTCGCCATCCCCGGCGGGTCGGCGCACACCGTCGCTGAGGAGCTGGCGCGCGAACGTCCACTCCACGACCTCGTCCGCACCGGTGCGGAAGCCGATGCTGATCGCGTACGGATCGGCAGGCTCGTACCGGACGGTGGCGGCGACCGGCACGGGCGCCGCCCCGGGGACGACAAGGCGGAGGGCGAGTTCTGCGGTGATTGAATCGTGACGAATAGTCATCGGGCGGCCTCTCATGGTGCGATGGTGCGGGCGAGCACCCGTGTAACGGGATAGTTCCCTCTCCGAGTCCCGTTGGAAACAAGATTATGCCAAGACAACATCCGTTACGGTAGTTCGGGCGAGTTGCCTGGCCCGGAAGGGTGGACCTGCCTCGAGTGATCATGGTTCGGCCGACTGTCGGACGGATCTTCTACTTGAATCCTATAGATGATTACCGTCCGTAGTGTCCAAACGTCCCTCGAGCGTCAGGCCATCCCGCCAAGGCCGTTCCCCCTCACGTCTTCCCCGTCGGGACCCTTCTCAACCACGGCCAGTCGCGGCGAACCTGACCCAGTCCGGCCACCGGGCAGGACGGCGGACATCGCCCCATCCGTCCGTCGACCCCCCGCCGTCGGCCCCCTTCGCCGGCCCGTATCCTCGGCGTGTACGGTGGCCCCACCGGCAAGGGCGTATAGCTCAGTGGTAGAGCGCTGCCTTCACACGGCAGAGGTCCGTGGTTCGAAACCACGTACGCCCACGCGATTGGGCTTGCTATGCTCCGCTCCCGGGTCGGGAGCTTGCTGTGCTCCCGCGGGACATCTGCTCTGTGGATGATCTTCGCGCCCCCCGCGATGCGGCGTTTTTCCTGGTCAGGGCGGGTCCGTCGGTGCCTGGGAGGGGCTACCCCAAACGGGTGGTGCGGCTTGGCGGTGTCCTCTCCCGCCGGTGGGACTCGGCGCGTTTCCCCCGGTAGGAGGCCGTCCCGGTCCCGCCCGAGACCTGCCCGGGGCTGCCCCCGACCTCCGCGGCGTGCTGCGCCTCGAAGGGTGGTCGGAGCTGTCCACTGCCGGTGGGGCGCCTGTCCCGGGGAGCGGTGCGAAATCTCCCCGATTGGCCGGTTTCTGGGTGTCTGGGCCGCGACGTCGTGGGCTGGCGACGAATCAACATCTACCCCCACTTTGGTGGGGACACCACCGATGGAGGCGGATCCCGGAGGGGGTCCGGGCCGGTGCTCCAGCCCGGGAGACAGCCCGGCAGACAGTGTGGGCGACGAGCACGTCGATACCTCGACCCGGGGTCGGCTCCGAGCCTCGTTCTTTACGGAAAGTGACGTCCGAGCCCGCGTCGCCGGGCCCCCGGGCGCATCGCGCGAGCCGCCGCCGCGATGCATCGCGGTCCTTGGGAGCGGGCCTGTCCACCTTTCGGGCGCATGCTGTTGATTCGTGGTGCCCGTGGAGCTCCGCGTGCTGGAGATGGTCGACGCCGTGCGTCGCCGTGGAACGATTCCGGTGGCCGTTGGTATACCGGTTGGTCCATGGTGGATCGGCATCGTTGTGCGTCCCGCCCCTTTCCGCAGGTCACTGGTTTGCGAGTGGGGTCCACGCCAGGTCCGATTGGCGTTTTCCCCATGAAGGTGCCGCCGACGCTGTACAGATCGCCTTAACGTCCGCTAAGCTGGCCGGGCAGGGCGTAACGGGCTCGGGTTGTCGCAAGGTTGTCGCGATGGCTTCTCGCGGGGTTGCGCCGGGAGGGCTCCTCCCGGTCGCGGACCCTTCGTGTGCATCATCCTCGCGTCAGATCCAGGGCGCCGTGGTTCGAAACCGATTACGTCACTTGAGGGGGACTGGCGGCGACCCCCCCACGCCGTCAGTCTCCCTCTTCATGCGCCGGACCGCACCCGCACGCGAGCCTCCTCGCGTACCGCGGGCGTCTCTCGTCGCTCAGATCCTGATAAATTGACGAGACGATATTGCTCCCCCTGGGGAGCTCGTCCCGGGGAGGCGGCGCCCTTGCTGATGGCCGAGCAGGTTCCGGTGCCCATGGCCCGCTCGATGGGCGCTGCCTGCGTGTTCACTCGGCTCAGCCGGGGCGGCGTCGTGGCGGCCGCCCAGTGACGGCCGAGGTCTCACCCGAGGGGGTTCCCCTGGAGGAGCAGGCCGGGGTCGGCGGTCCGGATGCTTTCCAGCGGCTCTACACCCCGCACCGCATGGCCTATATCAGGGGCGAGGGCCGCTCCCGTGACGATGAATGCCCATTCTGTTCCATTGTCGGGATGTCCGACGAGGACGGCCTCGTGGTTGCTCGGGGTAAAAGCGTCTACGCGGTCCTCAATCTGTACCCCTATAATGCCGGTCACCTTCTCGTTGTGCCCTATCGCCACATCGCGGACTACGCCGACATGGACCCCGAAGAGATCGTCGAGATGGCATTCTTCGTTCAGCACGCGCTCCGTGCGCTGCGGGCCGCCAGCGGGGCCCACGGTTTCAACACCGGCATGAACCTGGGGGATGTCGCCGGCGCCGGGATCGCCTCGCACGTGCATCAGCACGTGGTGCCGCGGTGGGGCGGTGACACGAACTTCATGCCCGTGGTGGGCGCGACCAGGGTGCTCCCCGCCCTGCTCGGGCAGACCAGGGAGATGCTCGCCCAGGCCTGGGCGCAGACCGCGCCCGACGAGTAGGGCGGGTAGCGCCGGGCCCGGTGGAGGCCGCAGCCGGGTCGGGGCGCTCCCGTCGGGGTTGCCCGCCGCACCGGGTCCCGCCCGGCGCCGGGCCCGATGCGGCGGGTGCGCGGTCACCGATGTCTCCCACCGGCAATTCTCCCTGAGCCGGGCCGAGGGTTGCCGGTCGTCCGTCTTTCCCGCTTTATGTCGGATTCCTGCTTTATGCCGATTTTTTCGCTTCCGCCGACAGGGCATCCCCAAGCTGTGGTGGCATCGGCTCGTAGCCGCGATGGTCCCGCGTGAAGCTACCCGTGCCGTGGCTCAAGGACCGTAGTTCAATCGCATATCGGATCATTTCGCTCGCAGGGACCTCTGCGTGAACGACCGTCCGGGGGGTGGCCCCGGGCCCGCCCGGGACGGGTTCCATCCCGACGACCCGTCCTCGGCGAGTGGACAGGTCGCCCATCACGGCCCCGACGTACTCGTCGGGTACCAGGACGCCAACGGCCAGGATCGGCTCAAGCACGACGACGCCGGCGGCCCGGGCCGCGTCCTTGAGCGCCAGTGCGCCGGCGATCTGAAAGGCCATGTCCGAGGAGTCGACGCTGTGCGCCTTGCCGTCGACGAGGCGGACCCGTAGATCAACCATGGGATGGCCGGTGCGGACGCCCTGCGCCATCTGCGCCCGGACGCCCTTCTCCACCGAGGGGATGAAGGCCCGGGGAACCGCGCCGCCGACCACCTCATCGACGAACTCGAAGCCCCCACCCGCCGGGAGCGGTTCGACCTCGATCTGGCAGACCGCGAACTGGCCGTGCCCACCGGACTGCTTGACCTGACGGCCGAGTCCGCGCGCCGGGGCACGCAGCGTCTCCCGGAGCGGGATCCGGGGCGCGGTCCGGTCCACCGCGGCGCCGTAGCGCTGGGCGAGCCGTTCCAGGACCGCGTCGCTGTGGGCCTCGCCCATGCACCACAGGACGAGTTGGGCGGTCTCGGGGTCCTGCTCGATCCGTAGCGTCGGGTCCTCCACGGCCAGCCGGCCGAGTGCGGTCGACAGCCTGTCCTCGTCCGCGCGGCTGCGGGCCCTGATCGCGATAGGGAGCTGCGGTTCGGGCATCGACCATGCGGGCAGGTAGCGCGGGTCGTCGCGATTGGAGAGGGTGTCGCCGGTCTCGGCGGTGCTGAGCTTCGTCACCACGCAGATGCCGCCGGCCGGGCACTCGCCCACCGTGTGCAGAACCGAGCCGTACGGCCGGGAGAGCGCCCCGACCTGCTCGTCGTCGTCGTGGTCGGCGTGCCCGGCCGCGGCTCTGCCGTGCCCGCTGACGTGCACCGCATCGTCGGGATGCAGCGTGCCGGAGAACACCCGGACCACTGACATCCGGCCCACGTAAGGATCCGTGGTCGTCTTCACGACCTCGGCCACGAGCGGCCCGGCCGGATCACCGTGGCTCTGGTCGCAAGGGGAGCCGTCAGGGCGGCTCACCGGCGGCAGGGGATGCTCCCGCGGTGAAGGGAACCCCTGCACGAACAGGTCCAGCAACTCGACGGAGCCGAAACCGCCGGCCCGCCCGCTGCCCCGATCGCCCCCTGCCGCGGCGCCCGGGCCCGAGGTCGAACCCGGAAGCAGACCGGCCGGCAACACCGGGAAGAACGTCCCGCGGGCGACCGCGGTCTCCAGATCGCCGAGCAGGAGCTTGGTGTCGGGCTCATCACCGGACAGGTACCGGTCGAGGAGGGTCTCGTCCTCACTCTCAGCGATGATCCCCTCGACCAGGGCGGCGCGGGCGGAGGCGTACCGGCCGGTGAGGCCGGCCGGGGTCGCGAGTTCCTGGCGGCCGCTGCCCGGGTACTCCAGCACTCGCCCGGACAGCAGATCCACCAGCCGCATCGAGGCGCCGGCCTCCCGCTCGGGCAGGTAGGCCGGCAGCACGCCGGCCCCGAAGGCCCGTTGGCAGCCATGGACGGCCGCTGCGAAATCGGCCCGGGGATGGTCGAGATGGGTGAGCACGATCGCGCGGGGCATGCCGACCCCGGCGCACTCCGCCCACACCATGCTGGTCGCGCCATCCACCCCGTCGACCGCGCTGACGACGAACAGAGCGGCGTCGGCGGCCCGCAGGCCCGCCCGCAGCTCGCCCACGAAGTCGGGATAGCCCGGGGTGTCCAGAAGATTGATCGTAAGCCCGCGGTAACTGACCGAACACAGGGTGAGGCTGACCGACCGTGCCGGGCGACGCTCGGGATCGGCGTGGCCGACGTAGCTGGTCTGGGCGGTCTGACGGTCGCCGTTCTGGCGGTCCGGCGGCCCGGCGGTGGCGAGCAGACGGTCCACCAGAGCCGTCTTGCCCGCGCCGGTGTGGCCTACCAGGACGACGTTGCGCACATCGCACGAGGCTGATGACATCCTCGCCTCCTTGACTGGGAGGTAACGGCCTGTTCGGTAACGGCAGCGTCCTCCCCTGTTACCTGGGACACAAGCCCGAGGGCGGCCGTGGTCGGGAATGCGCGGATCGTGGCGGCTGTACTGTGAAGACCGCCCGAAGCCGGGCGCACGTGGGACGACCACGCGGACGACCACGCGGGACGACGGGACGGACATGCTCGCTAGCAAGGCACGACCGCAGATCCAGAAGTTGCTCGACCCGGTGAGCCAGTGGGCCGCCCGGTCGTCGGTGTCACCGGACGCCGTGACGATCATCGGCATGGTCGGGGTCGCGGGCGGGGCTCTGGGGTTCTTCACCCGCGGGGTGTTCTTCCTCGGCGCCGTAGTGATCACGCTGTTCGTCTTCTCGGACCTGATCGACGGGGTCATCGCCCGCGCCCGCGGCATCTCCTCCAAGTGGGGGGCCTTTCTCGACTCCACGTCCGACCGGGTCGGCGACGGCGCGATCTTCGGATCGCTCGTCCTCTGGTACGCCGGCGACGGCGATTCCCTGCCGTTGGCGGGTGCGGCCCTCATCTGCCTGGTCGCCGGTTTGATCACCTCGTACGTCAAGGCCCGCGCCGAGGGACTCGGCTTCACCTGTGACGTGGGGTTCGCCGAACGGGGCGAGCGGTTGCTGATCTTGCTGGTCGCCGCCGGGCTGTACGGCATCGGGGTGCCCTACCTCCTGCCCGCGGCGCTGTGGTTCCTTGTCGGTGCCACCATGCTGACGGTCGTCCAGCGGGTCGTCCACGTCTACCGGCAGTGGTACCGCGCGGGAGACCCGCCCTCCCCGCCGACGTCAAGGGCGGCCCCGGCCACTGCGTCCCGGACCACGGCCGCGTCCCGGGCCGCGGCCGCCTTCGGCCCCCGCCGCAACGGCCGCTGAGCGGTCATCGAGACGATCCGACGAAGGGCCGAGCGTTGACGGCGGGCGGGCGGGCGACGGCGGCCGGGCGGTTCACCGACCTCGCCTACACGCTGGGCTGGCGCGGCGTCCGGCTGCTCCCGCACCCCGTGGCCGCCGCGGCGTTCCGGTTCGGCGCCGACCTGGCCTATCGCCGCGACGGGCGGGGGGTGCGCCGGCTGCGGTCGAACCTCGCCCGAGTGGCGCCGCCGGGAACCGATCTGGACCGGTTGACCCGGGCGGCGATGCGCTCCTACGCGCGGTACTGGCTGGAGGTGTTCCGCCTCCGGGAGATCGGTCTGGACCGCGTCGTCGGCCGGCTGCGGCTGCTGGACCAGTATCGGTTGTGGGATGCGCACGCCCGCGGGAAGGGGACCATCGTGGCGCTGCCGCACATGGGTAACTGGGAGCAGGCGGGCGCCTGGCTGGTGGCGAATGGCGTGCCGTTCACGACCGTCGCCGAACGCCTGCGGCCGGAGGCGCTCTTCGAGCGGTTCCTGGCCTTCCGCTCGGAGCTCGGCATGGAGGTCGTCCCGCTGACTGGCGGGCAGGCTCCCCCGTTCGACCTGCTCACCGAGCGCCTGCTGGCCGGGGGGATGCTCTGCCTGCTCGCGGACCGGGATCTCTCTCGCGGCGGGATCCCGGTGAGGTTCTTCGGCGCCACGGCCACCATGCCCGGCGGGCCCGCGGCGCTCGCGCTGCGCACCGGGGCGACGCTGCTGCCCGCCACGCTCTGGTTCGATCATGACGGGTGGAGCGGGCGGATCCATCCCGCCGTCAAGCCGAGCGACATCCCGACGATGACGCAGGGACTTGCGGACGCCTTCGCCGCCGGCATCGCCGCGCACCCCGCGGACTGGCACATGCTCCAGCGGATCTGGCGTGACGACGGATGACGCCGCCGTGAAGATCGGTCTGGCCTGCCCCTACGCCTGGGACGTACCGGGCGGGGTCCAGATGCACGTGCGTGACCTCGCCGAGACCCTGATCGCCGCCGGTCACCAGGTATCCGTCATCACCCCGGTGGACGACGAACGGACCCTGCCGCCCTACGCGGTGGACGCGGGCCGGGCGTTACCGTTGCCTTACAACGGCTCCGTTGCCCGGCTTCTGATGGGCCCGGTCTCGGCCGCCCGGGTCCGCCGTTGGCTGCGTGAGCACGACTTCGATGTCCTGCACGCCCATGAACCGACCGCGCCCAGCGTCAGCCTCCTGGCCTGCATGCTGGCCGACGGGCCGATCGTCGCCACCTTCCACACCGCCAACCCCCGGTCGCGGTTCCTCACCGCGGCCCACGGCGCGCTGCAGCCGTCGTTCGAGAAGCTGCGGGCCCGGATCGCGGTCTCCGAGGCGGCCCGGCGCACCCTCGTCGAGCATCTGGGCGCCGACGCCGTCCTGATCCCGAACGGGGTGGCGGTGCAGAACTTCGCCGGCGCCCGGTCCCTGCCTGGCTACGACGACGGGCGGCCCACCGTCGTGTTCCTCGGGCGCATCGACGAGCCGCGCAAGGGCCTTGACGTGCTGCTAGCCGCCCTGCCGGCGCTCGCCGCCGAGATCGACGGTGTCCGGCTGCTGGTGGCGGGGCCCGGTGACGGGGCGGCGGTGCGGGCCCGGCTGGAGCCCGCCCTGCGCTCGCGGGTCGGCCTCGTCGGCATGGTCTCCGACGCCGACAAGCCCCGGGTCTTCGCCTCCGGGCAGGTCTACTGCGCCCCGAATACCGGTCAGGAGAGCTTCGGGATCGTGCTGCTCGAGGCGATGGCGACCGGGACCCCGGTGGTGGCCAGCGATATCGACGCCTTCCGCCGGGTCCTCGATGACGGGCGCGCCGGCAGGCTGTTCGACGTCGGCGATCCCGCGCAGCTGGCCGCGACCCTGGCCCAGGTGCTACGTGATCCCGCCGGCGCCGCGCGGCTGGTGGAACGCGGTCGCGCCGTCGCCGCCGCCTACGACTGGCGGGTCATCGCCGAGCGGATCGTCGGGGTGTACCAGATGGTCTCCGGGGACATGCGGGTGTCGGTCGCGACGGCGACGCAGCCGCCGGTCCGGGGCGACGCGAGGAGTGGGGACTGACCTGCCCCGGTAACTGACCTGTCCCGGTACCTAGAGCCACGTCACATTCGGCCGTTGGTTACGCTGCGCGGGATGACCGTCGTCGTGGTGGTGGTCGCCCTGGTGGTGGCGATCGCGACCTATCTGACCTGGCTGGCCACTCGGCTTGACCGACTCGCGGCCCGGGTCGCGGACGCCCGCGGCGGGCTGGTGGCGCACCTGGTCGCCCGCGCCGACGCCGCGCGCGAGCTGGCCCTGCGGTGTGAGCTGGCCGAGCTGGGTGAGAGCGTGGCCCGGGCCCGAACGGCCTATCCAGGCCTGCTCGCCGGGGGGGCGTTGGACGCCGCGGTCGAGCAGAGCGAGAATGCCCTGAGCCGGGCGTTACGGTCCGCCGAGGTCGCCGCGGCAGGCCAGCACCACCCCGCCGAGCTGCATGCGGTCGACTCCTGCGCGGCCCGGGTCGCGCTCGCCCGGCAGTTCCACAACGACGCGGTCCGCGACCTGCGGGCACTCGCCTGCCGGCGCGTGGTGCGGATGGCGCACCTGGCCGGCCGTCGGTTGCCCCCCGGCTACTTCGAGATCGATGACGCCCTGCCGATCCGCGGCGAGGGCGTCCCTCGCGGCGACCTGCCGGGGCTGGCCTCCTGACGGCTCGGCCGGTCGCGAGATCGCCGTACCATGGAAAACCGACCCACCCGCACGGGAACCATCCGGCGGGGTAGCCGGCATGCAGGTGCCAGACATGCCGGTACCCCGCGGCCCTGGCGACCCGACCCAGCGAAAAGAGACGGCACATCATGCCCGAGGGCCAGACTGCCCCCGCCGCCGGCCCGGCGATCGACTCCGCCCGGCAGGCCGGTACCGCCCGCGTCAAGCGCGGCATGGCGGAGATGCTCAAGGGCGGCGTGATCATGGATGTGGTCACCGCCGAGCAGGCCCGCATCGCCGAGGACGCCGGCGCCGTCGCGGTGATGGCGCTGGAGCGGGTTCCCGCCGACATCCGGGCGCAGGGTGGGGTGGCGCGGATGAGCGACCCCGACATGATCTTGGAGATCATCGAGGCGGTCTCCATCCCGGTCATGGCCAAGGCCCGGATCGGGCATTTCGTCGAGGCACAGGTGCTGCAGGCGCTCGGGGTGGACTACGTCGACGAGTCCGAGGTCCTCACGCCCGCCGACCCGCACCACCACATCGACAAGTGGCGCTTCACGGTGCCGTTCGTCTGCGGGGCCACCAACCTGGGGGAGGCACTGCGCCGGGTCGCCGAGGGCGCGGCGATGATCCGCTCCAAGGGTGAGGCGGGCACCGGCGAGGTGTCCAACGCCGTGGTGCACATGCGTACCATCCGGGCGGAGATCGCCCGGCTGTCGGGGCTGCCCGCCGAGGAGCTCTACGCGGCGGCCAAGGAGCTGCGCGCCCCGGTCGAGCTGGTCGCCGAGGTGGCCCGGCTCGGCCGGCTGCCCGTCGTGCTGTTCACCGCCGGCGGTATCGCCACTCCGGCGGACGCGGCGCTGATGATGCAGCTCGGCGCGGACGGGGTGTTCGTCGGGTCCGGGATCTTCAAGTCCGGGGACCCGGCGCGCCGCGCCCGGGCCATCGTCGAGGCGACCACCATGTTCAAGGATCCCGACGTTCTGGTGAAGGTCTCCCGGGGCCTCGGCGAGGCGATGGTGGGCATCAACGTCACCGAGCTTCCCCCGGAAGCCCGCTACGCCGACCGCGGCTGGTGAGTGGCCCGCGGATCGGCATCCTCGCGTTGCAGGGGGATGTGCGCGAGCATGCCCGGGCGCTCACCGAGGCCGGCGCGCGGCCGGTGGCGGTGCGCCACGCGGTGGAGCTTGCCGAGGTCGACGGGCTCGTCCTGCCCGGGGGTGAATCCACCACGATCGGCCGGTTGCTGCGCGTGTTCGAGCTGTTGGAGCCGTTGCGGGCGGCGGTGGCCGCGGGGTTGCCCGTGTTCGGTTCGTGTGCTGGCATGATCCTGCTCGCGCGGGACGTCGTGGGCGGCCGGCCGGATCAACCACTGATCGGCGGACTGGACATCGTCGTCCGGCGTAACGCCTTCGGCCGGCAGGTGGACTCGTTCGAGGCACACCTCGAGGTCGTCGGGGTGGCGGGGCCACCTGTGCACGCGGTCTTCATCCGGGCACCATGGGTAGAAAAGGCAGGAGACGCGGTCGAGGTCCTGGCCCGTGTCGCCGAGGCGCCGGTGGCGGTCCGCCAGGGGCCGCTGCTGGCCACCGCGTTCCATCCGGAACTGACCGGTGATGCCCGGGTGCACCGGCTATTCGTCGACAGCGTCCGATCGTCCGGGTCCGGTCGATGATCGGGCGCAAGAGAGGCAGGTCATGAGCGGCCACTCCAAGTGGGCGACCACCAAGCACAAGAAGGCGGTCATCGATGCCCGCCGGGGCAAGCTGTTCGCCAAACTGATCAAGACGGTCGAGGTGGCGGCCAAGACGGGCGGCGGAGACCCCGCGGGCAATCCGACCCTCGCCGACGCCATCGCCAAGGCGAAGTCGCAGTCCGTGCCGAACGACAACATCGAACGGGCCGTCAAGCGGGGTTCCGGCGAGCTCGCCGGTGGGGTGAACTACGAGGACATCACCTATGAGGCGTACGGCCCGGGCGGGGTGGCGATCCTCGTGGAGTGCCTGACCGACAACCGTAACCGGGCGGCGTCGGATGTCCGGGTGGCGATCACCCGTAACGGCGGCACGGTGGCCGACCCGGGGTCGGTGTCGTACCTGTTCAACCGCAAGGGTGTCGTGCTTATCGAGAAGACCGCCGGCCTCACCGAGGACGACGTACTGCTCGCCGTGCTCGACGCCGGCGCGGAGGAGGTCAACGACGTCGGGGAGGCCTTCGAGGTGGTCTCCGAGGCGACCGATCTGCACGCCGTGCGGGTGGCCGCCACCGGCGCCGGCCTGGCGGTCACCTCCGCGGACATCTCCTGGCTGCCGAGCGTGAGCGTGCCGCTGGAGGCCGAACCCGCCGCCAAGGTCCTCAAGCTCATCGAGGCGGTTGAGGATCTCGATGACGTCCAGAACGTCTGGTTCAATGCCGACATCTCCGACGACGTGATGGAGCTAGTCGGCAGCTGATTGTCTTCTCAGGCGATCTGTTGGGCGTGTCGTGGATGTCCGGTTGCGTCGCCGCCCCTAGAATCGAACGAATGTTCCTGTGAACGTGCGGTCGGGAGGGTGGATGCGGGTGCTGGGGGTCGATCCCGGGCTGACCCGGTGTGGCCTGGGGGTCGTCGACGGTGGCCTCGGTGTCCGGGCCCGCCTGGTCGAGGTGGGGGTGGTGCGCACCCCCGCCACCGCCGAGGTCGCCGAACGGTTGTGCGCCGTGTCCGACGGCATCGACGCCTGGCTCGATCGCACCCGTCCGGAGGCGGTCGCGGTTGAGAAGGTCTTCAGCCAGGCGAACATGCGTACCGTGATGGGTACCGCGCAGGCCGGGGCGGTCGCCATCATGCTGGCCGCCCGGCGGGGCCTGCCGGTGGGTCTCTACACGCCCAGTGAGGTGAAGGCCGCGGTGACCGGCAGCGGCCGGGCGGACAAGGCGCAGGTCAGTTTTATGATCACCAGGTTGCTCGGGCTGACCGAGGCGCCACGCCCGGCCGATGTGGCGGACGCCCTCGCGTTGGCGCTCTGCCACCTGTGGCGCGGGCCGGCGCTGGCCCGGTTCCGTTCCGCCGCGCCGGGCGGATCCACCTGATGATCGCGTCGTTGACCGGCACGGTCACCGCGCTGACCCCGCTGTCCGCCGTCATCGAGGTCGGCGGGGTGGGCCTGCTCGTCCACTGCTCGCCGTCGACGCTGTCGCGGCTGCGGGTGGGGGAGTCCGCCTCCCTCGCCACCACCCTGATCGTGCGCGAGACCGAGCTGACCCTCTACGGCTTCGCCGACGCCGATGCGCGCGACGTTTTCGAGATCCTGCAGAGCGCGGCCGGGGTCGGGCCCAAGCTCGCCCAGGCCGTGCTCGGAGTGCACGATCCCGACACGGTGCGCCGCGCCGTTGCCGAGGAGGATCTCGCGGTGCTGACGAAGGTCCCCGGTATCGGGCGCAAGGGTGCGCAGCGCATCGTCCTGGACCTGCGGGACCGGCTCGGTCCGCCGAGTGGTGGTGCGCCGCTGCCCGGCCCGCGCCCGACGTCGGGACCGGAACCGGTGCCGGCCGATGCCGTCGGGGTCGCGGCGACCGTGCGGGAGGCGCTGGTGGGCCTGGGCTACTCGGGTCGTGAGGCCGACGACGCCGTGTCGCGGGCGCTCGTGGTCCTGGCCGCGCCCGCCGGCGAGGGCGCCGCTGCGGGTGGCGAGCGTGCCGTCCCGGGCGAGGGAGACGTCCCGGGCAAGGAAGGTGCCCCGGGTTCCCGGGCCGGGGCCGGCGCGGGAACCGGCGGCGCCCCGCCCGACGCCGCGGCACTGCTGCGCGCGAGCCTCGCCGTGCTACGCAGGTG
>NZ_CDWTNB010000021.1:4572-35397 GCF_977947065.1 Frankia sp. CgJB1 | reverse complement strand
GGTAATCGCCGGCTATCGGGATTTCAATCTGATCGCGCTCGGTGGTTTCAGCGTTACCTACACTGCCCATCAGAATCTTTTCGCCAGAACCGTGGTAATCAAGATTACCAATGCTGCCCTGGGAGGCGGCGACGCCGCCCGCCGTTTCAACCGTTAATGCTAGGCGGTTGGCAGGCTGTCCCATCTTCCGGAGGTCGTGAGCGTCTTCGGAGCAGGAACGACGGCTGACGGAAGACCGTTCATCGTCATGCAGTACCTCCGCGATGGCTCCCTGGCCGAGCGGATCCGGGACGGTGGCGCGCTGTCCGTGCCGGAGGCCATCGGTGTCGGCACGCGGCTGGCCCGGGCGCTTGTCGCCGCGCACGGCGCCGGCATAATCCACCGGGACATCAAGCCCAGCAACCTGCTCGTCACCCCGGACGGGCATATCGTTCTCAGCGACTTCGGTACGGCCGCCATCATGGCCGATCCGGGTGCGTCCGCAAGCCTTGCCGCTTATATTCCCATCCACTGCGCGCCAGAGGTCCTGAACCGCGGCCAGTACGGAACCGCTGCGGATGTCTACGCCTTCGGGTCCACCCTGCACACCCTGCTCGCGGGTGTCGCGCCCTGCGCGCCCCGTCCCGGTGACGGGCCGGCGACCATACTTCGGCGCATACTTGCCGGGAACGTGCCCGAGCTGCCGGTGAACATCCCGCCGGAGCTGCGGAGCCTGATCCGACGGATGATGGCCCTCGATCTGGAGCGGCGACCTTCCGTCACAGAGATCGTCGAGGAGCTTGACGCTCTTGGCCGCAACGTCGGGACCAGCGCGCTGGGGGTCTCACCGGCATCCTCCGTTCCCTTGGACGACACCGTTCTCAGCGATCCGGAGGGTTCCCTGAGAACGGCGTCCGACGGCAGCCAGGGCGCGCCGAGAGCGAGGGACACGAGCGAGTTGCCAACCATCGTGCACCACAAGGTTCCTGAAGGCGACCGCGCACCCGGTCGGCCAACGGATGCGCGAGGCCTACGGCGGGGCCGGAGCCTGGTCGTTCCCGCGGTCGTCCTCACCGTCCTCCTGCTGGCATCCGGGGCCATGGTCGGCGTCTGGCGCCTGACGGCGATTTCGGCGGGCGGACCGGCGACCGTTGCCCCCTGGACCCCGCCGGCTCACCCGACCCTCCGCACGCCGACGACCAGCCCCGCGTCGCCGCGAACAGCGCCAGCCATGGTCACCGCGACCGCGACCGCGACCGTGGCCGCGACGCCGAGCGCCGCGCCGTCCCCGACTCCCGCCGTCGTACCGTCGACGACCGTGGCGGAATCAGATCCACCGGACCCGCCTGTGGCCAGCCCGTCAACCGTCCCACGGTTCACGGCGAGTCAGGAAAGCCTCTACGATCTTCTCAAGGCTTCCGTTCTCAATCGTTCGACGTGCAGGGGGCGCGCCGACCTGGAATCGAAATACGACGCGATCGCAGCGCTCTCCTGCAAGACGGCAACCGACACCACGTTGGTCTATCTGCGAAAATTCTCCACCCGGAGCGCCTATAACGACTATTTCGCCGGGCAGCGGTCCCACGTGGACGGGACCGGCCGATGCCGCTCCGGGGAGGAGGGGTCCAGCCGGTGGAACCACAACGGCGACGAACGCGGACCGCTTGTCTGCATCCGTCTCAGCAACGGTGACTACCGGATCGCCTGGGGCTTCGACGACGACAAGGTCGCGGTGTCCAAGGAGGGTGCCAGCCTGTCGAGCCTCTACAGCTGGTGGGAGGATCACGCGAACCTGCTGACGTCCTAACCGTCCAGGATGTGAGAACCCCGTCGGCCCGGCGGCGGGGTGACCAGGTACGAGAGCATCCGCGTCCGTCCCCGGAAGGCCCGGCGGTCAGTTCGCCGGGCTGACCGAGGACATGTTGAAGTCGGGGATCCGTACCGCGGGCATGCGGGTGAGCGTGAACCAGTCCGCCCATTCCCGCGCCATGGTGCGGGTGGTGGCGCCGATCTCGGCCAGGCGGCCGAGCAGGTCGACCGGTGACTCGTTGAAGCGGAAATTGTTGACGGCCCCGGTGACCTCACCGTTCTCCACCAGATAGACCCCGTCCCGGGTGAGGCCGGTGAGCAGGAGCACCTCGGGATCGACTTCGCGGATATACCACAGGCTGGTGAGCAGGAGCCCGCGTTTCGTCGAGGCGATCATCTCCTGCAGCGACGCGGAGCCTCCGCCGTCCAGGATCAGATTGTCGATCATCGGGGTGGTCGGGACCCCGGTGGCACGGGCGGACGCGCGGGTCTCCACGAGGGCGGCGAGGGTGCCGTCCGAGATCCAGTCGGTGGGCCTCAGCGCCAGCCCGTTGTCGAAGACACTGGACATCGACGAGGAGGACTGCGCGGTCACGAAGGGGGTTGTCGCGAGTTCCGGGTCGTGCGGATCGCTGGCCAGCCGCAGCCCCGCCGGTCCGATCGCCTCGCCGAGACGCGTGCCGCCGCCGGCCCGACTGAAGACCGTCCGGCCCTCGGCCGCGTCCCGACCGGCAGCCGTCCAGTACATGTAGATCATCAGATCCGCCACCGCGGAGGGCGGCAGCAGCGTCTCGTACCGGCCGGCCGGCAGTTCCAGCGACCGTTCGCACCAGGCCAGCCGGTCGCGCAGCGCCGCGTCGGTATCCGCGACGTCGACGTCGGTGAAGTCACGGGTCGACTGGCCGTGCCAGACCGAGCCACCGGGAACGCCGCTCTTGGCGTTCCACTCCACGCTGCCGGTCGGCTGGCTGTACCGCAGCCGTAGCCCCGTCGACGTCCCGAGCCACGTGGTGGTCAGATTGTGCTCGGCGAAGCCGAACAACCGCCGCCCGCCCGCCCGCGCCGCGGCGAACGCCTCCGCGAGGTCCCGGGCGAAGGAGGCGAACACCGTGGTGCTGGTTCGGGCGGCCGGATCGGTGAAGGCCTCGGCCGCGCCGCCCGCCGACCCCGCACCCGCGCCGACGGCCGTTGTGTCCAGCCCGAGCAGGTCCGTGTAGTCCTCGGCATCCTCGGCGTCCCGGGCCGCGTCCTCGGCGGCGCGGACGAGCTCCGCGAGGCCGTCGGCATCGGTGGGATGCGGCAGGTCGGTGGGACGCGCGGTGGGGCGGCCGCCGGGACCGGGGGAGTCGATGGTGGAGGCCGTCCGCACCCCGAACGAGCGGCCGATGACGCTGATAACGGTGATCGACCGGTCCCGGCTGGCGCCGTTGGTCGTCAACGTGTTGTTGGCCCAGCGCAGGTTCACCGCACTGGACTCGGTGGCGATCACTACGCAGCCGTCCGCCTTCGACAGGCCCAGGGCGCGTTCGACGATCTCGTGGGCGGCCTCGCGCACCATGCTTCCTCCGTCGGCTGAGACTGGTTCCGGTCCGGCCGGCCGGCTCATCGACCGGCCTCTCGGCGAGCATTGAGGATGTTGGTGCCGCGGAACAGAGCCGACGGGCAGCCGTGGCTGACGGCCGCGACCTGGCCGGGTTGGCCCTTGCCGCAGTTGAACGCACCGCCCAGCACGTAGGTCTCGGGGCCTCCCACGGTCTCCAGGGACCCCCAGAAATCGGTCGTCGTCGCCTGGTAGGCGACGTCGCGGAGCTGGCCGACGATGCGACCAGAGCGGATCTCGTAGAACCGCTGGCCGGTGAACTGGAAGTTGTACCGCTGCATGTCGATCGACCAGCTCTTGTCCCCGACGACGTAGATGCCGCGGTCGACCCGGCTGATCAGCTCCTCGGTCGACGGGCCGCCGGGCGCCGGGAGCAGGGAGACGTTCGCCATCCGCTGGATCGGCACATGGGCGGGGGAGTCGGCGAACGCGCAGCCGTTGGAGCGGTCGACAGCGAGCACGGCGGCATTGCGGGCCGCCATCGCCCGGTCGAGCTGATACCCGACGAACTGGCCGTCGCGGACGATGTCGAACCGGCGGGTCTGCACGCCCTCGTCGTCGTAGCCGATGGTCGCGAGCCCGTGCAGGGCCGTGCGGTCCCCGGTGACGGTCATCGCCGGGGAGCCGTACCGCAGCGTGCCCAGTTGGTCGAGGGTGACGAAGGAGGTACCGGCGTAGGCGGCCTCGTAGCCGAGCGTCCGGTCGAGCTCGGTGGCGTGCCCGATCGACTCGTGGATCGTCAGCCACAGGTTCGACGGGTCGATGACCAGGTCGTACGGCCCTGGTTCGACCGAGGAGGCCCCGGACTTCTCGGCGAGCAGACCTGGGATCAGGTCGATCTCGCTCTCCCAGTCCCAGCAGCCGGCCGCGGGGCCCGCCACCAGCCACTCCCAGCCGCGACCGACGGGCGGGGCGATCGTGCGCATCGACTCGAAGCCGCCCGCGGGATCGACCCGGGTTGCCTCGATCTGGCAGATCACCCGCACCCGCTGCTGTGTCGTCGTGGTCCCGGTCAGGTCGGCGTAGTACTTGTTCTCCATCACCGCGCTGAACCGGCCGTCGACATGGTCGACACCGTGCGCCGCGAACAGCGTCCGACACAGGCCGCCGACCCGTTCGACCCGGTCCCGGGCGTCGACCGCGAACGGGTCGGTCGCGTAGGCCGAGACCCAGACCGCGTCGGTGTGGGTCGGTTCCGGGGCGAGTTCGACCGGTTCGGAGTTGAGCGGGGCGGCGACCTGGGCCATCGCGACGGCCTCGCGGGCCAGCCGCGCCGCCTCGTCCGTCGTCAGGTCGACGCCGGCGGCGAAACCCCAGGTGCCGCCGTGTACCACCCGGACAGCCAAACCCAGCGTCGCGCCTTCATGGCGACTTTCCAGCGAGGCGTCGCGGAACGACAGCGAGGAGTCCTTGAGCCGTTCGATGCGGATGTCGGCGTGCGTCGCGCCGAGATCACGTGCGGTCTGCAGAGCCGCGTCGGCGAGCGCGGTGCGCGGCAGCGCGAGGAACTCGCCGTCGATCTCGTGAGCCGGCAGCCCGGATGAGGCCGAGTTCTGGACGAGGGTTGCCATGCCCCTATCCTGGCCCGTCTGTGCGACGGATGTCGGCGCGGCATGCTCGGATGACGCTGCGCATGCAGACGCTGCGAGAGCGCGAGACCGGGAGGCGCTGCCGTGTCCGGATCCGGCCGGGCAGGCATCAACGCCGCGGTCCGCCGGGAATCCCCGTCGTCGGCCGGGAACCGGCCGGAGGGTATTCACGAAGAGTGCCCGGCCCGGTATACGGCCCGGTCGGGATCGGGATGGACCAGAATACCCAAGAAGATCATTGTAGTTATGGGAAAAGACGCTCCAGGACGATCGCGACCCCGTCCTCATCATTCGACACGGTGATCTCGTCGGCGGCGGCCAGTACTTCGGGATGGGCATTCGCGACGGCGACCGCGTATCCGGCCCAAGCGAACATCGGTAGATCGTTCTGCATATCTCCGAACGCGATGACGTCGGCGGCGATCACCCCCCGCCCGGCGGCGAGTTCAGCCAGTGCCACCGCCTTCGACACCCCCGGTCCCGCGATCTCGAGAAGGTCCGCGCTGGAGGTTGTGACGACGGCGTCCATCCCGGCGAGTTCGACGATGGCGTCGTACACATCCGTAAACGGAGCGCCGCCCCGCCGGACAAGCAGTTTCGTCGCCGGCAGGACGCCCAGCAGCTCCGAGAACTCCGCGACGATCTCCTCGGGATCGGGCCACATCGTCTCGAAGGCGGGTTCCCGGCCGAAGCGCACGCCGCTCTCGACCGCGAACACCGCGTCGGGAACCGCGGCGCGGATCGCCGCCGCCAGCCGCAGGGCCGTGGCCGACTCCAGGCAGCGCTGGCTGACCGGCTCGCCGGAGTCGAGATCGAAGACCAGCGCGCCGTTCGCGCAGATCGCGAGCCCAGAGACCTCGGTCTGGGCGACGACGCCGGCCATCACCCGACTGGGTCGTCCCGTCACGAACACCACGGTCGCCCCGGCGCGTTCCACCCGGCGCAGCGCCCCGCGGGTGCGTTCGGACACCGTGCCGTCGCTGCGGATCAGCGTCCCGTCCAGGTCGGTGGCGATGATCGCGGGCGGAAGCACAGTCATCAAGTCAACCAGCAACATGGCGGCCGGTGGAGGGACTCCGTCGCACCGGCTCGCCGGCTGGCCGCGGAGCGCGTGTCTGTGGTCGTCGTGTGCCGCTCCGCGCCGCGGGCCTGCGGGGCGGAGGTCGTCCGCCCGGTGACGGGTAGCATGCCGAGCATGGTCCCTGCCGATCGGCCCGCCGTGCCATCCGTCGGCGTATCCGATTCGTCGAATGTATCCAACCTGAAAACATTCGACGAACTCTTCGTCGAGCTTGCCGAGAAATGGCGGCGTCGGACACCCGGCTCGGGAACTGTCGCCGCGCTCGATCAGGGCGTCCACCATCTGGGCAAGAAACTGGTCGAGGAAGCCGCTGAAGCGTGGATGGCGGCCGAGCACGAAGGCCGGGGAAGGGCCGCCGAGGAGATCTCCCAGTTACTCTACTGGAGTCAGCTGCTGATGATTTCTCTAGGCCTTTCGTTAGACGACGTATACTCCCATCTGTGATCGATTCTCTGTCCTTTCTCGTAGACGCTGAGTAGTGACGATGCTTCGTATCGCGGTTCCGAACAAGGGGGCGTTGTCGGCCGCCTCCGGTCAGTTGCTCTCCGATGCCGGCTACCTCGCGCGGCGCGAGGGGAGCGAGCTGGTGGTCGCCGACGTCGAGAACGACATCGAGTTCTTCTTCCTGCGCCCTCGGGATATCGCTGTCTACGTCGGGTCGGGTCGTCTCGATCTTGGTATCACTGGGCGTGATCTCCTCCTCGACAGCAATGCCGCCGCCGAGGAGCTCGTTCCGCTTGGATACGGGTTCGCCACGTTTCGTTACGCCGCTCCGGAGGGGACGCTCGCGGACATCGCGGAGCTCGCCGGCAAGCGGATCGCGACGTCGTTCCCCGCGCTGGTCCGGGCCGACCTTGCCGGCCGGGGGGTCACCCCGGGTGGCATCGTGACTTTGGACGGTGCGGTCGAGACGGCGGTGCGGCTCGGCGTCGCCGACGCGGTCGCCGACGTGGTCGAGACCGGCCGTACGCTCAAGGCCGCGGGTCTGGAGCTGCTCGGCGAGCCGGTCCTGCGCTCGGAGGCCATCGTGATCGCCAAGAGGGGCGCCGATCTGTCCCCTTCGCATGAGCGTCTGCTGCGCCGGATCCAGGGGGTTCTGGTCGCCCGGCGGTACGTGATGATGGACTACGACGTTCCGACGGCCGTGCTCGACAAGGCATGCGAAATCACACCTGGCTACGAGTCCCCGACGATCTCTCCGTTGCAGCGCGAGGACTGGGTCGCGGTGCGGGCGATGGTGCTGCGCGCCGAGGTCAACCGCATGATGGACGATCTCTGGGAGCTGGGTGCCCGGGGCATCCTCGTCTCCGGGATTCAGGCCTGCCGCCTGTAATCCCTGCTACCCGGAGCTACCTGTGCAGGATGAGCGACATGCCCTCGTTGCGGGTAGCGGTGCTGAGGAACTGGCCACGCACCGCGGATGTCACCGTGGTGGCCCCGGGCTTGCGCACACCGCGCATCGACATACACAGGTGCTCCGCCTCAATGACGACCATCACTCCGCACGGGTCGAGCACCTCGACGAGGGCGTCCGCGATTTGCGAGGTCAGCCGTTCCTGGACCTGCGGGCGACGGGAGTAGAGGTCGACCAGCCGGGCGAGCTTCGACAGGCCCGTGATCTGGCCCTTGCTGTTGGGGATGTAGGCGACGTGCGCCTTGCCGGAGAACACGACCAGGTGATGTTCGCACAGCGACGAGAAATCGATGTCACGGACCAGCACCATCTCGTCGTGGCCCTCATCGAAGACGGTGGTCAGGACCTCGGAGGGATCCCGGCCAAGACCCTCGACGGCTTCCCGGTACGCCCGCGCGACCCGGTCCGGGGTCTTGCGAAGACCCTCGCGGTCCGGGTCCTCGCCGATCCCGATCAGTAGCTCACGAACTGCGCGTGCGACTCGGTCATGGTCGAAGGGACGGGCCTGCCGCGGCCTGCCATTGCCCGGCGCCGGGGTTGACACAGCCGGTCCGTCGCCGTCGGCGATGGGGTCCGGGATGCCGAAACCGTCCATTCCTGGGGCCTCCGCCGCGGGAGATGATTCACCTCGTCGTTCGCCCGCGGCAGTGGACGCCTCGTCGGAATAAGACGTCAACGGCGTCTCCTCTCGTCGTCGCTCGGCCAGCTCGGCGGGGCCCACGGGTTGGCGATCCTCGGCCCGTCATGGGCCGGACCCCCGCCTCCGGGGGGCGCCGGCGTGCCCCGGCCCTGGGGATAACCGTGCCCCCCGGGGCTGCCATTCCCACCCGGACCACCGACATCCGTGCCGTGCGGTACGCCCCCGCCCGGACCGGGCGGGTCGACCCCGGGGCCCGAGTCCGCGGGTGCCCCCGGCACGCCGGTGGGCTGACCGTGACCGCCGGCCCCGTTGCCCCCGGTTCCGTTGCCGCCCGGTCCGCGTCCGGCGGCACCATTACCGTGGCCCGGGTCGTTCACCAGGTCGGCGACATCCGCCGTCAGCAGGCCGAGCTCGGCCGGAGTCTGCACCGGTGGCCGGTCGGAGGGGACGCGACGCCCCACCCCGGTGTAGATGCCACGCACGGGGCGTTTCTGGACCGTCGCGAAGACCTCGGCGACCTCGTCCTTACTCAGCGTCTCGGTGTCCATCAGCCGCAATACGAGGTTGTCCAGGACGTCCCGGTAGGTCACCAGGATCTCCCAGGCCTCGTCGTGTGCGGCCTCGATCAGCCGGCGCACCTCGATGTCGATCTCACTGGCGACCTCCTCGGAGTAGTCGCGTTGGTGGCCGACCTCCTTGCCGAGGAAGACCTCGCTGTTCTCGGTGCCGAACTTGATCGCGCCGAGCTTGTCGCTCATCCCGTACTGGGTAATCATTGCTCGCGAGATCTGGGTGGCCTTCTCGATGTCGTCGCTCGCCCCCGTGGTCGGGTCGTGGAACACCAGCTCCTCGGCGGTGCGCCCGCCGAGGAGGACGGCGAGGCGGTCGAGCATCTCCGAGCGGGTCGAGAGGTACTTGTCCTCCAGGGGAAGCTGCATCGTGTACCCGAGCGCGCGCCCCCGGGGCAGGATGGTCACCTTGTGCACCGGGTCGGAGTTGGGCAGTGCGTGCGCGACCAGGGCGTGGCCGCCCTCGTGGTAAGCAATGCGCTTCTTCTCCTTGTCGCTCATCGCGCGGGTCTTGCGCTCCGGTCCCGCCATCACGCGGTCGATGGACTCCTCGAGCAGCGCAGACGAGATGAATTTCAGGTTGGAGCGGGCGGCCAGCAGGGCCGCCTCGTTCAGTACGTTGGCGAGATCGGCACCGGTGAACCCGGGGGTCCGCCGGGCGATGACCATCATGTCGGCGTCCGGGCCGATCGGTTTGCCCTTGGAGTGCACCCGCAGGATGGCCTCGCGGCCGAGCAGGTCCGGCCGGTCCACGACGATCTGCCGATCGAAGCGGCCGGGCCGCAGCAGGGCCGGGTCGAGGATGTCGGGCCGGTTCGTCGCGGCGATGAGGATGACCCCGCCCTTGACGTCGAACCCGTCCATCTCGACCAAGAGCTGGTTGAGCGTCTGCTCCCGCTCGTCGTGGCCACCGCCGAGTCCCGCTCCGCGGTGGCGGCCCACGGCGTCGATCTCGTCGACGAAGACGATGGCGGGCGCATTGGCCTTGGCCTGTTCGAACAGGTCGCGGACCCGGCTGGCGCCGACACCGACGAACATCTCGACGAAGTCGGAGCCCGAGATGGAGTAGAAGGGCACCCCGGCCTCACCCGCGACGGCCCGGGCCAGCAGCGTCTTGCCGGTTCCCGGCGGGCCGTAGAGCAGGACCCCCTTGGGGATCTTGGCTCCGATCGCCTGGAACTTGCCCGGGTTTTCGAGGAACTCCTTGATCTCCTCGAGCTCCTCGATGGCCTCGTCCGCACCGGCCACGTCGGCGAACGTCGTCTTCGGCGTGTCCTTGCTCACCAGCTTCGCCTTGGACTTGCCGAAGTTCATGACCCGGTTACCGCCGCCCTGCATCTGGTTCATGAAGAAGAACAGCAGAAGGACGACCAGCAGTACGGGCAGCAGGTTCAGCAGGAGCGAGACCAGGATGTTTCCACGGTCGACCGAGACGTCGTAGGCGACCCGCTTGTTGCGGAGCTCGTTCGCCAGGACGACACCCTGTTCGGTGACATAGGACGACTCGAACTTCTGGCCGTCCTTCGTCTGGATCTGGATGAGCTGCTTCGAATCCTGGATCTTGGCCTTCGCCACCTGGCCTTCGTCGATCTGCTGCTGGACGAAGTTCAGGTCTCGCTTGCCGTACTCACTGGGACCCGAGAGGACACCCGTCGTGAGAATGATCACGAACAGGACCAGGAGCAGCAGTGGCACCCAGCCGCGGAAAATTCTTCTTGGAGTCATCTGTCTGGAGCACCGGACACGAGCGCTCCACCCTCCTGACGTGTGTGCTGCCCTCGATCGGGATTCCCTTGTGCCGAGGGTACCGCCGGTGCGCGCATCTCACCGCGCGTACATCCGACCAACGGATCGGCGGCCCGCGCTGTTCCGATCGTGGCGGTCTGATGGTGTTCGGTGTTTCGCTCGTGGCGGATGCGGCGATCGAGGGCGTATCCGAGCGGGCGGAAGGCCGGCAGGTTCAGGCCGGGGCGCCCCGCTCGATCGCCGCGGGTGTGAGGGTCCCGACAAACGGCAGGGTTCGATAATACTCCGAGTAGTCAAGACCATACCCGACGACGAACGCGCCGGGAATATCGAAGCCGACATATCGGACATCTACGTCCACGGTGACAGCTTCGGGCTTACGGAAGAGCGCCAGGACCTCGAGCGAGGCGGGGCCGCGTGAGCGCAGGTTCTTCAGCAGCCAGGACAGGGTCAGCCCGGAGTCGATGATGTCTTCGACCACCAGGACGTCCCGGCCCTCGATCGACCGGTCCAGATCCTTGAGGATGCGCACCACGCCGGACGAGGAGGTCGACGACCCGTACGAGGAGACCGCCATGAACTCCATGGTCAGCGGGACCGTCAGCGCGCGGGACAGGTCCGCCATGACCATGACGGCGCCCTTGAGCACGCCCACGAGCAAGATCTCCCGGCCGGCGTAGTCGGCGTCCACTCTGGCCGCGAGCTCGACGATCTTCGCGGCGATCTCGTCCGAGCTGACCAGGACCTCGGCGATGTCGGGATGCGGGCTGTGCCGGAGGCCGTCATGGGCGCCTCCGGCGTCGGGGGTCGTCGTCGCGGTCTGACTCACCTGGTCGTCCTCCTCGATGTGTGGCGGGGTGGCGGCATCCGGCTGTCGGGCGGCGGGGCCGGCTGGCGACGGTGGAGGAACCACCGGCCCGGTCAGCGTGACCCTGTTCTCCCATCGCCGGGCGAGCACGCCGGTGGGAAGCGGTACCGGCTTCTGTCCGCGCCACCGCGTTACCAACTCCTCCACCGCCCAGATGTGCTCCGCGCGCAGCGCGGAGGCCGACGCTCCGACGTCGATGGCCGCCCGGCGCAGCAGCCGACCGCGGAGCGCCGCGGTGAGCCCGGCCAGTGCGGCGACGTCGAAGGCGACCTCGCCGGTGCACGGCCGGCCACGAGCCATGACGACCTTGCCGTAGACCTCGGCGGCCATGGCGTCCAGGGCGTCCGCGTCGGCCCGCAACAGATCGGCACTGCGCGCCAGCGACTCGGCGATGCCCGGGCCGAGCTCCGTCTCCAGCACGGGCAGGACCGTGTGACGCACCCGGGACCGGGTGAACGCCGGGTCCCGGTTCGTCGGGTCGTCCCACACCTCGAGCCCCTCGGCGAGGCAGGCGGCCCTGGTGTCCGCGCGGCGGATCCCGAGCAGTGGCCGGCGAAGCAGGCCGTCGTCGGCCGACATCCCCCCGAGGGACCGGGCGCCCGCGCCCCGCGCGAGCCTCAGCAGCACCGTCTCGGCCTGGTCGTCCAGCGTGTGGCCGAGAAGCACCGCTTGGGCGCCGAGCCGATCGGCGACCGCCGCGATCGCGGCCCGCCGTGCCTGTCGGGCGATCCCCTCGGAGCGAGCAGTGTGCTCGGTCAGGACCTCCACCGGATCCAGGCCGAGGGCCCGACCCTGGCGGGCGACGCGCTCCGCCCGTTTGGGTGAGCCGGCGTCCCAGCCATGATCGACCGTGACCATGCCGGCCCGCAGGGCGCGGCGGGGGGCGACGAACGAGAGGGCCGCGGCGAGTGCCAGGGAGTCCGGGCCGCCGGAGCAGGCGACCAGCACCAGTCCGCCGGGTGGCAGGTCGGTGACCGCGCGGCGAACCGCCAGCCTGACTGCCGCGACCGCGGGAGCGGGAGATCTCGACGAGTGAACCGTGCGCGGAACCGGATCGCCCGGTCGGACGTCGCCGGCATGGCCGGCGTGGTCCTCACCAGCGATCGGTGGGGTCACAACGTCGGCCGGAAGGCGGACGTGGAACAGCCCGGGGAGTCGGCGACCCCGGCGACCCCGACGACCATGGTGCTCACGCCGAGATCGGCGGGCGGCTGTCCAGGACCCGTTGCATCCAGGCGGTGGGATCGACCAGCTCGGCGCGGGTCGGCAGCGCCGCCGGTGACTCCCAGACGGTGTTGAAGCCTGTCACCCCGGCCTGCGCGACCACCGCACGCACGAACGCCCCCCCCTGGCGGTACTGCTGCAGCTTGAGATCGAGACCGAGGAGCCGGCGGACGAACCGGTCGATCGGCGATCCCCCGCCGCGGCGACCCTCGAATTTCGTCCGGATGTCGGCGACGGTGGGTACAATCTTTGGTCCCACCGCGTCCATCACCTGGTCGGCGTGGCCCTCCAACAACGTCATGATGGCCTGGAGGCGGTCGAGAACCGCTCGCTGGGCTGGGGTCTGCAGCGCCTCCACGACGCTCGGGTTGTCGGCTCCCCGGTCGAACACCGCCCCGCGCAGCGCGCTCATCGCCGAGCGGACGCGGTCCGCGAGGACGTCTGGATCGAGGTCCGTGGCCTCAATGAACGCGGTGATCTCGGACTCCAGGTGGGTCCGCAGCCACGGCACGGCGGTGAACTGACTGCGATGGGTCTGCTCGTGCAGGCATACCCACATCCGGAAGTCCCGCGGCACGACCCCCATGGCTGCCTCGGCGTGCGCGATGTTCGGTGCGACCAGACTGAGGCGCCCGACCGACCCCGGCACCCCGACCGACCCGGGCACGTTGAGCGGACCCGGATCGTCCCTCCCGGCCTGGTACTCCTCCGGCGGCAGGAAGACCTCGTACTGGCCCAGCACCTTGCCGGCCAGATAGGCCAGGGCTGTGCCGATCTGGACCCCCGTGACCCGCCGACCGACCGCCGCAGCGAGGTTGCCGCGCTGCTGTTCGGACAGTTTGTCCAGCAACGGGGAGGTCAGCACCCGCAGACCGGCGACGTTGGAGCGGACCCACTCCGGCCGGTCCACCACGGTGATGGGGGTGGCCGGCCCGGCGGGAGTGAGCCGGGTGTAGTCCTCGACGTGCCGCTCGGCCTCGACGGCCAGTCGCCGCAGCTCGGAGACGACCTCGCCGGCCTGCTCCCGCGAGATCTGCGGGCCGGGGCGAACCAGTTTTTTCGCCGTCGTCACGGCGAGTTCCCAGTCGACCAGCTCGGCGTCCACGAATCTGAGCGTACCGGGCTCGCCCGTCACCTGCGTCCGGTCATGGACCGTGCCGAGAACGGGACGGGACGCGCCGGGGGCGCCGACGGTCCCGCTCAGGCCGGTGGGCGCGATGGTGCCGGCGGGATCGCCGCGGTTGTCGACCGGGCCGGGGTGCATCCGCAGCCGGCGAGCGCCGCGGCGGCCCGGTCGAGGGCGGCCTTGGTGCCGCCCGCCTCTTCGGCGGGCGAGAGGAACGCGAAGAGGAGCAGCCTGCCGTCCGCGTCGACGAGCTGGCCCGCGAGGCTGCTGACGTTGTGCAGAGTGCCGGTCTTCGCCCGGACATCGCCCGCTCCGATGGCGGTGTCGCCAGTGGTGTAGCGGTCACCCAGCGTACCGGAAAACCCGGCTACCGGCAGCCCCGTGAGAACGGTGCGCAGCGCCGGCCGACCGGGGAGGACGGCGGCGCGCAGGATGGCCACAAGGGTCATGGGCATGATCAGGTTCGCGATGGACAAGCCGCTCACGTCGGCCAGTGTCATCCCGGCGACGGGGATGCCCGCCTCGGCGAGGACGCCCCTCACCGTGTGGGTGGCGCCGGCGAACGAGGCGGGCAGGCCCCGCCGGTGGGCGACGAGCCGTCCCAGGCTCTCGGCGAGATCGTTGTCTGACTGGGTGATCATGCGTTCGACCAAGACCCGCACCGGAGGGCTGTAGACCGCCGCGACCCGCTGCGCGGCCGGGTCCGCCGGGCCGGTGGCCACCGATCCGACGGATATTCCGGCGGTCGTGAGCGCCGCGGCGAAGGCCGTGGTCGCGGCGGCGGCCGGGGTGGGGCTGCGCGGTCCGGCGGCTCCCGGTGCCGACCGTCCGGCGTCGACCTCCAGCGCCGAGACCGGGGCGACGTCCCCGTCGGTCACGTAGTTGTCGCGCCATCCCGGCGCCCGGTCCGGACCGACGAACAGCCCTCCGTCGCCGATCACCCGAGCCGCCGAGGTGATACCCGCGGCCCGGACCTGAGCGGCGAGATCGCTCAGCCGGGCCAGGGCCGGATAGCCGTCGGGCGCGGTGGAGGCGGTCAGGGTCGGATCCCCGCCGCCGACGAGCCACAGTGTTCCGCCTGATGTGCGGGCGTTCCCGCCCGCGGGCGGGCTGTAGACCACCGTGGTCCGCAGCCGGTCGTCGGGGAAGGTGGTCAACGCGGCGGTGGCGACCGCGGTTTTCAACGTGGAGGCCGGTGCCACGGGGATGCGGGACCGGACGTCAAGGAGCACCCGACCCGACTGCGCGTCGACGACGAAGGCCGCGGGCCGCGCCAGGACGAGATCACCCAGCGGACCGGCGAGGCGGGCCGCCACCGCCGCGGGCTGCGGGATCGGCGCGGCCGGATCGAGACCGCCGAGTACCGCGGTGCCCGCGCGGTCGGACCCGCTGCCGGCGAGCTCCGCGGCTGACCCGGTGGTGGGACCGAGGGACAGGGACCCGGCGAGCAGCGCGCCGGCCAGGGCGGTGAGCCCCCCTACCCGGGCGACCGGTGCGGCTGACATCACTAACAGACACTACGCAACCAGCGGGCGGTCGGCGACGGCGCGCCGGGTGAACCCGGATCCGTCGCCGCGGGCATGCCCGGCGGTGTCCCGCCGCGGTAGGACACCAGGGTTTGCAGTGGGACACCAGGGTTTGCGGCGGGATACCAGAGGTGTCGTGCCGGCGGGCGGCACTGGTACGAAGAACGCCCCACCGGGCGTGTCGCCGGTGGCCATCATGGTTCCGGTGCCCGGGAGATCCGGCGGTGGAAACGTGGTGGTGTCGACGGTGCGGTTCGGGTGGGAGGCGGCGTCCGCGACACTAGGTGCGCCGTCGTGGGTGTGATGCCTCGTTGCGGTCACTGGAGTGGGTGGCCCGCGCCCCGGGCGGGGCACATCCGCCGCCTGGCAGAGCACGACGTACGGCACGAGCACGACGTACTGCGCCATGAGCACGGCACGGCTTGAACGAGCACCATGTGACAAACGGCGATCGCCTCGGTGCGGACCGGGCGAAGACGAAGGAGACAGGGAGCGGAGTGGACCTTGAGTTCGATGTGACCATCGAGATCCCCAAGGGGCAGCGCAACAAGTACGAGATGGATCATCACACCGGCCGTATCCGGCTTGACCGGATGCTGTTCACCTCCACCCACTACCCGTCGGACTACGGGTTCATCGAGGGAACCCTCGGGCGCGACGGTGATCCGTTGGACGCCCTCGTCCTGCTGGAGGAGCCGACGTTCCCGGGCTGCCTGGTGCGGTGCCGGACGATCGGCATGTTCGAGATGACCGATGAGAAGGGCCCGGACGACAAGGTTCTCTGCGTGCCGGTGGCCGACGTCCGGCAGGAGCACCTGCGGGATCTGCGGCACCTGCCGGAGTTCGACCGGTTGGAGATCCAGCACTTCTTCGAGGTCTACAAGGACCTCGAGCCCGGTAAGTCGGTGGAGGGCGCCTCCTGGGTGGACCGCAAGGAGGCTGAGCGGGAGATCCTGGCGTCCATCAAGCGGCTGCGCGAGGCGGAGGCCGGGGAGGCGGAGGCCGGGGAGGCGGACGGGCACGACCAAGAGGCCGAACCCAGGTCGGCCTGATCCCTCCGTCCGGTTTGTGGTATCCGTAACGACCTGTCCCACGTCCCAAGCGGGGTGGGACAGGTTCAGGAACCCACGGGACGAGCCCGGAGCGATGCAAATTGACAGGTCATGGACCGGTGAGCTGTGAGACCATGATCCCTGTTAACTGGGCCATGCCCTGGTGGGAGGGGGAGCGAGCCGGAGGCGGGGATTGAACCCGCGACCTATCGCTTACGAGGCGATTGCTCTGCCACTGAGCTACTCCGGCGAACGGCCAGGATCGCACTGGCCCGGGTCGAGTATGCCAGATGCGTGGGCGGGCTCGACCCGGCGGTGGTCCGGTGGTTGTGCGCGGGCCGAGATGCCCGCCGTCGCCCCGGATCCCAGCCCTCCACGGTGACGCCACCAGTGGCGGGCACGGTTTGGAAGGCCTCCGTCTCGGGCTGTCATGGTGAGGGATGCGCTATGTCGCCAAAATGGCCCTGAGTCGGCAAATTATTCGCTTTATGTCACATTTAGCTAGCTTTGGATGCTGCAACACCGTAAATCACCACCCCCGGTCGCAGTGGTTCCGGTGAGGATGCGTAGGGTTTCGCACCATGACCGGGGCCGGAGACGCTGCACCAGCAGTGACGACGCGAGGAGCCTCGCTCCTCGTCGCTGAGGACGATGAGGCATCTCGCATAGCACTTGCGCGCAGTCTGGAGAGATTCGGTTATCGGGTGCTGGAGGCCGCGGACGGCGAGGCCGCTCTTCGGCTCTTCCAGACCACCGAGATCGATCTGGTGGTGCTGGATGTCGCGATGCCCAGGATGGACGGCTTCGCCGTCCTGAGCCGCCTCCGCCAGACCAGCGAGGTTCCGGTGATCATGCTCACCGGGCGGGCCGAGGAGGTCGACCGGGTGGTCGGCCTCGAGTTGGGCGCGGACGACTACGTCGTGAAGCCCTACTCGCTGCGAGAACTGGTGGCCAGGGTGCGTGCCCGGCTTCGCCGGCGGCCGGCGGAACCGCCGCCGCAGCGCACCGGGGACGGCAGCGACCCGCTCGTCTACGGAGACGTCTCCATCGACCTGCGGGCCCGCGAGGTCGCCGTCGCCGGGGAGCGCATCGATCTGACCGCGCGCGAGTACGAGCTGCTGGCCTTCCTCGCCCGGCATCCTCGGCGGGTCTTCAGCCGGGAGGAACTCCTCGAGCAGGTGTGGGGCACGCGGTTCCAGGACCCCGCCACCGTCACCGAGCACGTCCGGCGGGTACGAACCAAGGTCGAGGGTCGTCCACCGCAGCGCCGGCTGGTCACGACCCTGCGCGGGATGGGCTACCGCTTCGACCCGTGACGTCCTCCCCGCCGGCCGTCGCATCCCCGCCGGCTGTAGAGGTGCTGTCCGGGGGGGGGGGGAGCATCCCGCTGGGCCGCCGGGGTAGGCGGCGTCGTGGACCTGCCGGGAGACGCAGGCATCCGCGCGGTCGCACGAGGTCCGGCCCCCGCCGTCGAGAACCACGACCACCTGCTGGCGCGGAACATCGTGCCGCACGACCCGGCCCGCACCGTGTGGGGTCGTCGCCCGGTCTCCGACCGCGGGCACGGCTTCGGCGAACTCCTCGTAGAGGGGATGTTCGTAACGCAGGCAGCACATCAGCCGGCCGCAGGCCCCGCTGATGCGCATCGGATTGAGGGCGAGGTTCTGCTCCTTGGCCATCCGCAGGCTCACCGGCTCGAAGTCGTTGAGAAAAGTAGCGCAGCACAGGTCGCGGCCGCAGGAACCGATCCCGCCTTGAACCCGGGCGCTGTCGCGGGCGGACAGTTGCCGTAGCTGGACCCGTGCCGCCAGCGTCCGGTTGAGATCCCGTACCAGCTCACGGAAGTCGACGCGGCCCTCCGCGCTGAAGTAGACCGTGTAGCCGCCGGTGGCCATCACGTGGTCGACGCCGACGATCTTTATCGGCAGGTCATGCTCACGGGCCAGGCGACGGGCCGCGACGCGCGCCCGGGCGCGCCGGCGCCGGGAGACCTGCTCGCGCTGGATGTCGGACGCGTCGGCCATCCCGACGAGCACCGGCAGGTCGCCGATGTCGTCGCTGACCCACTGGGGCGCCCACATGCAGGTGGCGACCTCGGGGCCCTCCTCGCTGGGGACGAGCACCCGGTCGCCGACCCGGGGGCTGCAGGAACCAGGATCGGCATAGTAGAGCTTGCCTCGTGGGGAGAACGCCACCGCGCACATCATCGGCATCCGACCGGTCACCTCCCTGCGCCCGCCCGCCGGGTCCCGCCCGGGCGGACATGGTCGAACGGCATGTCCGCGTCGCGATCAGGATATGCCCGGCCTTCCGCCCAGACAGGCCATTACGCCGGTTCGTCCCCACCGCGGGTCGCGGGTCGCGGGTCGCGGATTGCGGGTCGCCGGTCGTCAGGCGTCGCGTAGTGCGAGGGTGAGCGACTCCACCGCGAGCAGCGGGACGAGACCGGGATTCCTGGCCAGCGACGCCCGGGTCGTGAGGACGGCCTCCAGCCGGCGCAGTGTCTGTTCCGGAGTGGAGGCCGCGGCGTATCCGGCGGCCTCGACGCAGTGATCAGGATGGATCGCGTCGACGCCGGCGTCGAGCTGTTGGACCAGGACATCCCGGTACAGCCCCGCGAGGTCCACCAGGGCTCGGTCCAGTGCATCGAGGACGGTGCGGCGACCTCGGCTCTTCTGGGTTCGCTCCAGCTCCTTGAGCGTCCCCGCGGCACCCCGCACCACCATCGTCCGGCCCTTGGCCCCCGCCTTCGGGGCCCGCGCGGACCTGGACTTCCCGCCGACCGCCGTGGCACCGACGCCGAGTGCGGTCTTCAGCGCCTCGGTCTCCACCTCGTCGCGTTCCGCATTCGCGGCCTCCGCGTCGGCATTCGCCGCGTTCACCAGATCGGCCGCCGCGGCCAGGCAGCCACCGACCTGGCCGAGCCGGGCCGGGATACGCAACACCGCCGCCCGGTTGGCCCGGACCCGCTCATCCGTGGCGAGCCGGCGCGCCAGGGCCAGATGGCCCTGGGAAGCCCGCGCCGCCGTCTCGGCGACCTGCTCGTCGACTCCCTCGCGAACCAGCGCGTCGCGGACGTCCGCGGCCGAGGGCAGCCGTAGCGCGACCGTCCGGCAGCGGGAACGGATGGTGGGCAGCACGTCCTCCACGGAGGGGGCGCAGAGCAGGAACACCGCCCGATCCGCCGGCTCCTCGAGGGCCTTGAGCAGGGCGTTCGCCGCGGCCTCGGTGAGCCGGTCCGCATCGGTGATCAGCAGGATGCGCCAGCGGCCGGCCGTCGGGGCGCTGGCAGCGTCGCGTACCAGCGCGCGCACGTCCTTCACGCCGAGCGAGAGCCCCTCCGGCTGCACGGTTCGCAGATCGGTGGCCGTGTCGGTGAGCACGGTGTGGCAGCCGGTGCACTCGCCGCAGCCCGGCGGCTCGTTCTCGCAGGTGAGGCTTGCGGCGAAGGCACGCGCCGCGTCCTGGTGACCTGCCCCGGCGGGTCCGGTGAACAGCCACGAGTGCGTCATCCCGGCACAGGCGGCGGCCGGCGCGCCGCCTCCACTCGCGAGCCCGGCACTCGCGGCGGACGCCGCGGCGCTCAGCATCGCGACCACCGCGTCCTGCCCGACGAGCGTCTCCCAGATCGTCACTGGGCCATCATCCCCAAGCCGCGTCGGTCCGGAGCGCGTCGGTCAGAGCACACCGAGCGGGACGGCCAGCCGATCGATGCGGCTGGCCATGAACGAGCGGATTTCGGCGTGGATCTCCTCCGGTGACCGCGTCGCGTCGAGCGGAAGATAACGATCGGGCTCCTTCTGCGCCAGCCGGCGGAACGCCTCGCGTACCCGGCCATGGAAGGTCAACTTCCCGGCGTCGTCCGCCTCGGCCGGGCCGTCCGGCGGCCCCGGCGGCGGACCGGGATACGCGGCCATCCGCATGCGGCGCAGGACGATCTCTGCCGGTAGATCCAACAGGACCGTGACGTCGGGAAGCAGCGCGTGCGTCGCCCACTGGGCGAGGACGGATAGCTCGTCGGTGCCGATGGCCCGGCTCACGCTCTGGAAGGCGATGAACGAGTCGACGTAACGATCGGTGATGACGATCGCTCCCCGGGCCAGCGCGGGTTCGATCACCCGCGCGACGTGTTCAGCGCGGTCCGCCGCGGTCAGCAGCGCCTCGGTCCGGGCGTGCAGCCGTACCGTCGGGTCGAGGAGCAGTTCCCGCAGGCCCGCTCCCAGCGCGGTGCCGCCGGATTCGGAGGTCACCACCACCTCCCGGCCGGAGGAGGCGAGCCACGTCCGCAGCAGCTCCACCTGGGTGCTCTTGCCGGCGCCATCGACGCCCTCGATCGCGATGAACAGGCCGGCGTGGCGGGGACGTACGGCCGCCGGCTGCCGGCCGCGCAGCGCGTTCCACAGCTCGGGCCAGACCGCGGCTCCGGTCGGGTCGTCCATCTGCCGATAGGCGAACAGGCCGACCGCGACGGCGAGCAGCCCGCCGGCGAGCAGGACCGCGGTAACGCCGTCCGCGCGGACGTTGATATCGCCCCACAGATGGATCTCGTGCGAGCCGATGAGGCCAACGAGCCCGGGCGCGGCGGCGAGCACGAGCAGCAGGTCGATGCGGACCAGCGACTGCACCAGGGCGAAGGTGCGCCCCCGCAGCTCGTCGGAGACCTCGGCTTGGAGCAGAGTGTATCCGGTCACCCAGGCCACGCCGGCGAACGCCCCCACCGCGACCACGAGGATGCAGGCGATGACCAGGTTCGGGATGATCGCGACGATCACCAGGGTGATACCCGCCCCGGTCACGCAGACGCCGAACAGGCGAGTCCGACTGTAGTCGCCGAGCAGCCTGGGACCGGCGGCCATGCCGGCGGCGAGGCCGACGAACACCGCGCCGAAGAGCACCCCGTACGCGGAGTCGCCGCCGCCCAAGATCTCCACGTAGAGCCGGCCGAGGGCGATGACGCAGCCGGCGCCGGCGAACCCGCCCAGGATGCCCACGACGAGTCCGCGGACCAGTTTGTCCTGGCCGACGTAGCGCCATCCCTCGGTGATGGAGGCCAGGAACCCGGGCTCGGGGCCGGTCTCCGGCCGCGCGGCCCGTCCGATGCCCTTCAGTCCCCAGATCACGATTGCCGAGCCGAGGAACGTCGCCGCATTGAAGTACAACGCGAGATCGACCGAGGAGTCATGGAAGAACGACACGCTGGAGCCGAGCGTCCGTGAGATCGTCGCAAGCATCGTGAAGATCGTCGCGGCGATCGGGGCCGTGCCGTAGGTCATGATCAGGCTGAGGGTGTTGGCGGCTGCGAGCTGCTCCTTGGGGACCAGGTGCGGGACGCTTGCGTCCTTCGCCGGCGCCCACACCAGGGTGACCGCCTCCACCAGGAACGAGGCGATGAGCAGCCACTCGAGCGTTCCGATGATCGGGATCGACATGAACAGCCCGAACCGCATGACGTCCGTCACGACCATGGTCAGCCGGCGGTCTAGCCTGTCGGCGAGGGCACCGGCGAGTGGGCCCAGGATCAGGGCCGGCATCAACCGGACGATCAGCAGCGAGCCGATGGCGTACGCCTGCCCGGAGAAGCTCTCCTGGAGCTGGGTCACCAGTGCGGTGGTTGCCAGCAGACCCATCCAGTCACCCAGGCTGGACAGGCTGAGCTGAATCCACATCCGGCGGAACGCGGGGATCCGCAGGACGGCCCGGATGTCGCTGTCGCCTCCGGCGGCGATGGCGGACGGCAGCGGCGGCGAGGGAACCGTCGTCACCGGATGCCTGCTCGGCGAGCGGTGGGCCCGCGGTCGCCGGACGGGCCGGGGTGGGCGCCGCCCGGCGTCCCGATGCCCGGCTGCATGGTCGGTGGCCACAGGGTCTCCTCCGGACGTCTCGACCGGGGTGGTGGACCTGCCGGTCACATCGGACGGCCCTGTGTCACCAGATGTGGACTCCAAGTCGCCGACAGTGAACGCCGTGACCTCGGAAACCACCCGGGGCGCGTCCGCTTCTCCAGGTTCTCCAGGGCTCCTACCGATCGGCAGCGCCATCAGTCCGTCCGGCGGGTGCCACTGGACGACGAGCTACCGGAGCTACCGGAGCCATCGCCGTCGTCCGTCACCGTCTGGGCGGTCTTGGACCTGGCGGTGCCGGTCTTCGCGGTGCCGGTCTTCGCCGTACCCGGCTTGGCCTTGGTGGTTTTCGGGCCGGTCTTCGCGGTGCCGGTGCCGGTCTTGGCGATGCCGGCTTTCGCGGTGCCCCGGGCAGAACGCTTCGCGGTGGCCGGTCCGCGGGCCCGACGGTCTGCCAGCAGCTCCGCGGCACGCTCATCGGTGATCGTCTCGACCGTGTCACCCTTGCGCAGACTGGCGTTGGTCTCACCGTCGGTGACGTAGGGGCCGAACCGGCCCTCCCGCACCACCATCGGCTTGCCGCTGGCCGGGTCGGTCCCGAGCTCTCGCAGCGGCGGGCTCTCCGCGGCCTGGCGCCGACCGCGGGCCTTGGGCTGGGAGAGCAGCACCAAGGCCTCGTCCAGGGTCACGGTGAACAACTGATCCTCGGATTCCAACGACCGACTTTCGGTGCCTTTCTTCACATATGGGCCATAGCGGCCATTCTGGGCGGTGACCTCCTCCCCGTCCTCCCCCGCACCCAGAATGCGCGGAAGGGTGAGCAACCGCACGGCGTCGTCGAGGGTCAGCGTCTCCAACGACATGCCACGCAGCAGACTGGACGTGCGCGGCGGGTCGGTGTCGGTGGTGACGTAGGGGCCGAAGCGACCCGCCTTCGCCGTGATGGTCGCCCCCGACGCCGGGTCGATGCCCAGCACCCGGTCGCCACTGGGCGCGGCCAGCAGCTCCAGCGCCTTGCCGACGGTGAGTTCGTCCGGTGCGAGATCGTCCGGCACGCTGGCACGGCGTTCCCCGTGCTGGACGTAGGGGCCGTAGCGGCCCACCCGGACGACCAGCAGGGTGCCGTCGTCGGTCTCGCCGAGGGGGATCGAGTTCACCTCGCGGGCGTCGATCTCTCCGAGCCGCTTATTGACCAGATGCTTCAGTCCGTCGGCGGCCGGGTCGGTGCCGTCGCCGGTTCCGAAGTAGAAGCGGGTCAACCAGTCGGTCGGGGCGGCCGTGCCGGCGGCGATGTCGTCGAGGTCGTCCTCCATCGTCGCGGTGAACCGGTAGTCGACCAGCCGGGTGAAGTGGTCCTCCAACAGGCCGACGACAGCGAACGCGACGAAGCTCGGCACCAGGGCCGAGCCCTTCTTCCACACGTAGCCGCGGTCCTGGATGGTGCCGATGATCGAGGCGTAGGTGGACGGCCGACCGATCCCGAGCTCCTCGAGCGTCTTGACCAGGCTGGCCTCGGTGAAGCGCGCCGGCGGGCTGGTGGTGTGCCCGCGGGGGGTCAGCGAGCGGGTGGTCAGTGGGTCGCCTTGGCGTACGTCCGGCAGCCGCCGCTCCCGGTCCTCCAGCTCCGCGTCTGGATCGTCGGCGCCCTCGACGTAGGCGCGCAGGAAGCCGGGGAAGGTGATGACCTTCCCCGATGCCGAGAACTCGGCGTCCTCCCCGGCGGACGAGGTCGCGCCGAGCCGGATCGTGGCGCTCGTGCCGCGGGCGTCCGCCATCTGGCTGGCCACCGTCCGCTGCCAGATCAGTTCGTAGAGCCGGTAGGAGTCGACGTCGAGCTCGCCACGAACCTCACCCGGGGTCCGGAAGTGGTCCCCGGCGGGTCGGATGGCCTCGTGGGCCTCCTGCGCGTTCTTGACCTTCTTGGCGTACGTGCGGGGGCGTGCCGGCACGTACTCCGGCCCGTACAGGCTCGCCGCCTGCGCGCGGGCCGCGGTCAGGGCGGTCTCGGACAGGTTCGTCGAGTCCGTCCGCATGTAGGTGATGTAGCCGTTCTCGTACAGCCGCTGCGCCACCTGCATCGTGCGCTGGCTGGAGAAACGCAGTTTACGGCCGGCCTCCTGCTGCAACGTCGAGGTCATGAACGGCGGGTACGGCGAACGGCGGTAGGGCTTGGTCTCCACCGAGCGCACCGTGAATGCGGCGTCGGCGAGCCGCTCGGCCAGCGACCGGGCGGCGGCCTCGTCCAGCCGCGTCACCCCGGAGGAGACGAGTTGCCCCGTCGGGGAGAAGTCACGGCCCGTCGCGATCCGGTTGCCGTGCAGGGCGACCAGGGTCGCCGGGAGCGGGGTCTTCTCGACCCCGTCGCCGCGGGCGGATCCGGTGCCGGGTCCGCCCGGCCCGGACCCCGGTGTGCCGTCCGCGTCCGACCACGCCTGGCAGGCGACGGTCGCCCCGAACAGGCCCTCGATGTTCCAGTACTCTGCCGAGCGGAACCGCATCCGGGCACGTTCCCGCTCCACCAGGATGCGGGTCGCCACGCTCTGGACCCGGCCCGCCGACAGCCTCGGCATGACCTTCTTCCACAGCACGGGAGAGACTTCGTAGCCGTAGAGGCGGTCCAGGATGCGACGCGTTTCCTGAGCGTGGACCAGGTTCTTGTCGATCTCGCGCGGATTGTCGACGGCCCGCTGGATCGCCTGGGGGGTGATCTCGTGGAACACCATCCGCTTGACCGGCACCGTCGGCTTCAGTGTCTGGAGCAGATGCCAGGCGATGGCCTCGCCCTCGCGGTCCTCATCCGTCGCGAGGTAGAGCTCGCTGGCGTCTTTCACGAGCGCCTTGAGCTTGCTGACCTGCGGTTTCTTGTCCGGCGTCACGATGTAGAGCGGTTCGAAGTCGTTGTCGACGTCGACGCCGAGCCGAGCCCACGGCTTGCCCTTGTGCGCGGCCGGGACATCGGCGGCACTGCGCGGGAGGTCACGGATGTGCCCGATGCTGGATTCGACCTGCCACCCCGGACCGAGATAGCCGGCGATCGTCTTCGCCTTCGCCGGCGACTCCACGATCACCAGGCGGTTGCCCGGGCCCCGGCCGGAGCCGGTGGCGCGGCTGCCGTGGGCGCCGCTGGCTCCGCCTGAGCCGTTCTCCGAATGGCCAGTCCCCGTTCGCCCGTTCGCCGTCCTGCTGTTTGCCGTCCGGCTGGTGGCGCCGACGGGTACGTCGGCGGATGCCTCGCTCGAGCCGGTCTCCGGCGGGAGCCCGGCCTCGGTGGGCTCGGCGACCGGTGCGGATGACCGCGCGGTCGCCCGTGTCGTCGTCTTCGTGCGCGCTGGCACTTCTCTCCTCGGTGCGACGTGCTCGTTTTAGTGCTCTGTGGGGCGAAAGCGTAGGTTGCTTCTACGGAGCGTAGGTCTCGAACATGGCGGATGTTGCGGAGGCGGAGCGCGTTACTGGATCTGGCGGGGGCGGTACGGGTGTCCGGCGGACGGTGGTCGTGCGGGTGGCGGCCGTCGGAGTGAGAGCGGTGCCTCGCAGCACCGTACGCCGCCATTCCGTCTCGCGGATCCTCCCGTCCTGGTATGGCGACCGTAGCCCGACGCTCACCCACTGCTTCTCCGATCCGATGTGGGTGGCGCGGATGGTCCGCCGGCGCATCACCCGGCCCACGGGCGGTGCCGATCCCGCATCCCGAGGTTCCATCGGTTCCCGAGGTTCCATCGGTGCGAAACAGCGCCGCCGACCCGCGTGGCCTCGTGCGAGCCGCGGGGGTCGGCGGTGACGGAACGATGTGGGTCAGGCGTTGATCTTCTCGCTGAGGATCGGTGTCGATTGTGTCATAGCGGGCACATCGTTGATCATTAAGCTCCGCCGCTTGGAGATAATGATCACGGCGGCGATGGCGGCGATGGCGGCGATGGCGACACCGATGCGCAGCCCCGTGTTCTCGTCCGCGCCCACCGAGTACTTCACGACTGTCGGAGCGATCAACAGGCTGACCAGATTCATCACCTTGAGCAGTGGGTTGATCGAAGGGCCGGCGGTGTCCTTGAATGGATCTCCCACGGTATCGCCGATCACCGTGGCCGCGTGGACCTCCGAACCCTTTCCACCGTGGTTGCCGTCCTCGACCATCTTCTTCGCGTTATCCCAGGCCCCGCCGGAGTTCGCGAGGAACACGGCCATCAGCACGCCGGCGGCGATGGCGCCGCCGAGGAACGCGCCGAGCGGCGGGTATCCCAGGCCGAAACCGACCGCGATCGGGGCGAGAACCGCCAGCGTCCCCGGTGTAATCAGTTCACGGAGCGAATCGCGGGTGCAGATGTCGACGACCGCACTGTAATCCGGCTTCTCGTCGCCGGTCATGATTCCAGGCCTGGACCGGAACTGGTTGCGCACCTCCAGGACGACCCGCCCGGCCGCGCGGCCCACCGCATTGATCGTGAGCCCGGAGAACAGGAAAACCACGGATGCCCCTATGGTGAGCCCGACCAGCGCGTCGGGGTAGGCGATGTTCAGGCCGCCAACGATGCCCCGACCCGCCTCGGGCAGCGCTCCGGCGTCGCGGAGAGCCGTCGTCACGGTGTCGGTGAACGAGCCGAACAGCGCGGAGGCGGCGAGCACCGCGGTGGCGATCGCGATGCCCTTCGTGATCGCCTTGGTGGTGTTGCCGACGGCGTCGAGCGAGGTGAGGATGGCTGCGCCCGCCTCGTCCATGTCGCCGGACATCTCGGCGATGCCCTGCGCGTTGTCGCTCACCGGCCCGAAGGTGTCCATCGAGATGATGACACCCACTGTCGTCAGCAGACCGGTCCCCGCCAGCGCCACCGCGAACAGCGCGATCGTGACGCTGCCGGAGCCGAGCAGGTAGGCGCCGAAGACCGCGGCACCGATGAGAAGCGAAGAATAGACCGCCGACTCCAGACCTACCCCGATTCCGGCGAGGATGTTGGTGGCCGGTCCAGTGAGCGACGCCTTTGCGATGTCCTGCACCGGCCGCCGGCCGGTCTCGGTGAAATACCCGGTGAGCAGCTGGATGGCGGCGGCGAGCACGATCCCGATCAGGACCGCGCCGATCGCGATCACTCGTGGATTGCCAGACTGGGTGCTCCCCTGCATCCCGGGGAAATCGGCGAAGCTCGCCGGGAGGTAGAGCAGCGAGACTGCGACGACGCCGACCGCGGACACCACCGCGGAGATGAAGAAACCCCGGTTGATGGCGGACATTCCGGTGCGGTCACCGGCCCGCGGCGACACCGCGAAGATTCCGATGACCGCGGTCACAACCCCGACCGCTGGGATGAGCAGGGGGAACACCAGGCCGCGTTCGCCGAACGCCTCGACCCCGAGAATCAGCGCCGCGACGAGCGTCACCGCATAGGATTCGAACAGGTCGGCGGCCATGCCGGCGCAGTCGCCGACGTTGTCGCCGACGTTGTCGGCGATCGTCGCGGCGTTGCGGGGATCATCCTCGGGAATCCCCTGTTCCACCTTGCCAACCAGGTCCGCCCCGACATCGGCGGCCTTAGTGAAGATCCCTCCGCCTACTCGCATGAACATCGCGAGCAGAGCGGCGCCGAATCCGAATCCCTCCAGGCCCTGGGGGGCGGTGTCCCGGAAGACGAGGACCACAGCCGCCGCCCCCAGGAGCCCGAGACCGACGGTGAACATCCCCACCACCCCGCCGGTGCGGAAGGCGATGCGGACGGCGGCTCGTTCCCCTCGGGTCATGGCGGCGGCCGCGGTGCGGGTGTTGGCTCGGGTCGCCAGCGACATCCCGACGAATCCGACCAACGCGGAGAAGATCGCACCGACCACGAAGAAGATCGACCGACCGATCTTTGCTCCAGTGTTCTCGGCTGGCAGGAGCAGTAGTACGAAGGGGATGACGACGACGAATCCCGCGAGTGTGGTGAACTGCCGTCTGAGATAGGCTGCGGCGCCCTCCTGGACCGCCCGGCCGACCTCCACCATCCTCGGGGTGCCCGGACTCGCCGCCAATACCTCACGAACCAGATAACCGGCAACAAGCAATGCGAGGGCTGCGACTATCGCCACACCGGCGACCAGTCCGAGGGCTCTGCCGCTAAGGTCAATTCCAGCACCCTCGGCCTGTAGGGCTTGGATCGAGGACATGGCTCCTCCCGGTCTGCTCTGTGCGCCCTCCGTGAGGGTGCCGGTGCTCTTGGGCGCCCTCACGGCGGTCGCCACGGCATCGAGACGGTCACGGTCACGCGCCGCATCCGGCGACGCTTTGGGCGAGATCGGCCGATTCTTCCCATTTCTAGACATCTGACCGGTCTCGCGGGGAGCACCAAGGGAATCATGGATGGTTGGATCAGCCGTCCATGAGATGCGGCGGAGTCTATCCACACGTCTGTGACGTGCGCTCGTTTTTCGGTAGCGGCGGCCCGGGTCGCGTGCTCTCGGGTACCTCTCACCGCCCTGGCGATAATCCGGAAACGGGTCGATTCGGGAATATTCGGTTTAAAAAGATCACTTGTGCTATTGCTGACATGGCAGACTGGCGCCGTGGCTCCACCTCAATGTCAGGTTCTAGGTGCCCCGCCTTCGGAACCTGGCGCGGGGCACATGGCGGCACGGTCGGAGGCTGGAACAGTCGCCAGGCCCAGGCAGGGAGACCGGAGAGGTCCTACACCGCGGATTCGCAGGGATCCGATGTGGCGCCGGTGTGCCAGGTCATCGCGACAACCGTACCCACGCCGTCGGGGCCGCGCCTGATCTCGATCTCGTCGACGAGTCCCTCGATGAGGGCGAGTCCGAGCCCCGGTGGGAAACCGGAGTTGTCCTCCGAGAGATCGTCGTCCGCCGGTTCCGCCCAACCTGGCGGCTGAGTCGACTCGGATTCGAGTTCGAGCAGGGTGGTCGCGGTGACGAGGCCACCGTCCGGACCGGGGGCGACCTCGTCTCCGGTTCTACCGCAGTCGGCCACCGTGATGGTGAAGGAATCGGCGCCGTCGATGAGCGCGACATGCACCGGGGCCTGCGGCGCATGCTTGCGGTTGACGCGCACCGCTCGGGTGCATGCCTCCGTCACCGCAAGTTTGATCTCGTCGGCCGCGCTGACCGGAACTCCTGCGCGCCGGCTGACCGCCGTCGCGATCATCCTGGCGGTACGAACGTGCCCGTTCAGGGCAGCGAACCGCAGCTCAACGGTGGGCATACGGCGGGCCTGCCTTTCGCGAAAGAGTGATGTCCGGCTCAGTCGCTCGCGGCAAGGGCTTCCTCGACGGAGGAGTGGATGGGGAAGACCTTGGTCAGGCCGGTGATCCGGAAAATCTTCAGGATGCGCTCCTGAGTGCAGACCAGACGCAGTGAACCCTCGTGCGCACGCACCCGCTTGAGCCCGCCGACGAGGACCCCGAGGCCCGTCGAATCGAGGAACTCGACGCCTTCCATGTCGACGACGAGGTGGTATGACCCCCCGGACACGAGATCGATGAGCTGCTCGCGAAGCTTCGGCGCGGTGTAGACGTCGATCTCGCCGCCCACCACCACGACCGTGTGGTTGCCTTCTTGGCGTGTCGTGAGGGACAGGTCCACGGATCCTCCTTGTGTGCCTCCGGCCGTCCCGTGCTTCGGGCGACCGACATCACGGCGCCATTACCCTCCCACGAGGAGGATCAATCCGGTGTGCCGCGACACAGATCGCGGGTCCGGTGTTGCGGCGTCGCCGGCTGATGACGTCTGATGACGTCTGATGAAATGTATCCTCGATCTTAGCGCTCGTGTGGGGGCCGACCGACTGCATCGGCGGTTTCGACGCAGCTGGTCCCGCGGGGACACTCTGTGGTTCGCCTGTCGTCTTGTCGTCGGCATCGCTGCCCGTAGCCACGCCGAGATGTTCCCCGGACCGGGATCCCGGATCCTCGGGCTCGATCGGCCGGGGGCCCGAGAGGGCGATGCTCCGGGGGTTTGTCCGGCTGAAGGGCGCCGTGACCGCGTCGAGACGCATATCCTCGATCGTCGTGGGCTCGCCGGTGGATGTCGACGGTGCGGACACGGCCCTTGCCGGGCTGCGCCGCGACGTGCGACGAGCGCGGTGCATGACGCACATCGAGCGCGTCCCTGCCCGGGACGGCTGCCCGGCGCCATGGCCGGACTGGATCGATCCGGTCCTGCGGGGACGGTGGACGGCCGCTGGGATCGCGAGCCCCTGGAGCCACCAGGCGGCTGCCGCCGAGGCCGCGTACGCCGGGCGCAGCGTGGTGCTGGCGACCGGCACGGCCTCGGGCAAGTCGTTTGGCTATCTGATGCCGGTGCTGTCCCGGCTGCTCGCCGAGCCCGGTGCCCGGGCACTCTACCTGGCGCCCACGAAGGCGCTGGCCCACGACCAGCTTAGAGCCGTGCGGTCGCTGCGGCTCACCGGTATCCGGGCCGCCGCGTTCGACGGGGACACGCCGGCGGCCGAACGGGACTGGGTCCGGGCGCACGCCGGCCTGGTCCTGACCAACCCCGACATGCTCCACCGTGGCATCCTGCCCTTCCACCGGCGGTGGGCCCAGTTCCTGCGCGGCCTGCGTTACGTCGTCGTCGACGAGTGCCACGGCTACCGAGGGGTATTCGGCGCACACGTGGCCGCGGTGATCCGCCGGCTGCGGCGGATCTGCGCGCGCTACGGGACCGATCCGGTGTTCCTGCTCGCGTCCGCGACCGTCGCCGATCCCGGGGTCTCGGCCGCACGGCTCACCGGCGTGGAGGTCGAGGTGGTCGACGTCGACGGATCTCCGCGGGGGCCACTGGAC
>NZ_CDWTNB010000021.1:0-4143 GCF_977947065.1 Frankia sp. CgJB1 | reverse complement strand
GCTCACCGGCGTGGAGGTCGAGGTGGTCGACGTCGACGGATCTCCGCGGGGGCCACTGGACTTCGTGCTCTACGAACCTCCGCTGCTCACGGCCGGGCAGAGCTTGCCGGACCGGGAGGACCCGACCTCCGCGCCCGGCCCGGGCGAGAACGGCGCCCCCGTCCGCCGGTCGGTGACCGCCGAGTCCGCGGACCTGCTGGCGGACCTCGTCGCGGACGGTGTGCACACCCTGGTCTTCGTCCGCTCGCGACGGGCCGCCGAGGTGGTGGCGGTGACTGCCCGCCGCGAACTCGGTCGGATCGCTGCAGACCTCGCCGACCGGGTGGCGGCGTATCGGGCGGGCTACCTGCCGGAGGAGCGACGGGCCCTGGAGGAGGATCTCCGCTCGGGCGCCCTGCTCGGGGCGGCCGCGACGCCGGCACTCGAGCTCGGGGTGGACATCAGCGGGCTGGACGCCACCGTCACCGCCGGTTTTCCTGGCACGCTCGCCTCGCTCTGGCAGCAGGCCGGGCGCGCCGGGCGGGATGGCCGGCGATCGCTGGCCGTGTTGGTCGCCCGGGACGATCCGCTTGACACCTACCTGGTGCATCATCCCGAAGCCGTCTTCGGACGGCCGGTGGAGGCCAGCGTCTTCGACCCCGACAATCCCTACGTGCTTGCTCCGCACCTGGAGTGCGCCGCGGCCGAGTTGGCGCTGACCGAGGCGGATCTGGCGTTGTTCGGACCGACCGCTGCGTTCGCCGTCGACGACCTGGTCCGCCGAGGACGGCTGCGCCGCCGGCCCACGGGCTGGTTCTGGACGCAACGGGCCCGGCCGGATGTGGACATCCGAGGGGCGGGAGGACCACCGGTTCGCATCGTCGAAGCGCGGACCGGCTGGCTCCTGGGCACCGTGGACGCCGCGACCTCGCACACGACGGTGCACGCTGGCGCGGTCTATCTTCACCAGGGATCGAGCTTCGTGGTCGAGGACCTCGACCTCGAGGAATCCGTCGCGTTCGTATGCGAGTCGACGCCGGAATGGACGACCACCGCGCGTGACCACACCGACATCAGGGTGGTGGAGTCGTCGCGATCCCGGGTGCTGCCCGACGTGGAGGTGCACCTCGGCGTGGTCGAGGTCACCAGCCAGGTCGTCGGATACCAGCGGCGGCTGATCGCGACGGGCGAGGTGCTCGGGCAGGAGCCTCTCGATCTGCCGCCGCGTCAGCTGCGAACTCGGGCCGTCTGGTACACGCTGTCCGACGACCTGCTTGCCCGAGCCGCGATCGAGCCGGCGGACGTCCCCGGCGCCGTCCACGCCGCCGAACACGCGGCGATCGGTCTGCTCCCGCTGTTCGCGACCTGTGACCGTTGGGACATCGGCGGTGTCTCGACCGCGCGCCATCCGGACACCGAACGCACCAGCGTCTTCGTCTACGACGGACACGCCGGCGGGGCGGGTTTCGCCGAACGGGGATTTCTCCGAATCGGTGCCTGGCTGGCTGCGACCCGGGACGCGATCGAAGCGTGTGAGTGCCCGGCGGGGTGCCCGTCGTGCGTCCAGTCGCCCAAATGCGGAAATGGCAATGAGCCGCTCGATAAGGCGGCTGCCTGGCGGCTCCTCGCCGCGGTGACCGCCATGATCGGCTAGCCCCGTGACCACTTCGCCGCGGCGTGGTTCCCCCGCGACCGGACCCGGGTATGTCGGCCAGATCGGCTTTTCTCCGTCGTTTATGCCAACGTCCATGGTTTTGGAGGTCTCGGTGGTAACCGTCGGTTTCGTGCTGTTGCTGGTGGCTGGAGTTCTCACCGCGGATCTCGTGTTGGAGAACAGCGGCCACACCGATGTCCTGATCATGGGGCAGATGCTCTCGTTCGACATCTGGGGCCTGTTCGTCCTCGGCCTGGTAACGGGAGTGCTGGTAGCGGCCGGCGTGCAGCTCTTCCTGCAGGGCCTCGCGCGGGATCGCCGCCGCCACCGGATGGAACGCCAGCGCGCCCGGGAGATGGAGGCGCTGGTGCGTTCCGCGCCAGCCGCGCCCGCCACCAGCGCCCCCCGGTCCGTCGAAGCCGACACCGGCGGGGCACGAACCCGGACGGCCCCGCCCCAGGCGCGTCCGGCGGCCGCTCCGATGCCCGCGACTGCTCCCACTGCAGCGTCCTCGGGCCAGATCATCACCCATCCCCACCGGGGCGACCGGATCGTCGCCCGCGTCGCTGATCTGCGGCGCCGTGACAGTGGCGGTGATGCGGCGAGTGGCGCCGCCCAACCTCGCGAGGGCATCCGTTCCGGAACCGGGTCGTCCACGCCGACTGGGAAGTAGACACCCTCCGCTCCTCCCCACGGCCCGGCACGGGCACGGGCGGACAGCTCCGGGAGCGGGCCGAGTACCGCCGGTAGGCGCGCGAGGACCGTCACCTCGACGGCGTTGCCGTTGACCCGGCAGGCCGCCAGCCGCGCCCCGTTGGCTGCGCTGACCTCGTCGGCCCGCGCGCACATCGTCCGCTGGTTGGTGGGCGGCATCGCTGCGGCCGCGAGGGCGGCGAGATCCGCCGCTCCAGCGGCCCGCTGCCGGACCGTGCTGATCACCGTCACGGTGAACGCGACGCTCACCAGCGAGAGCAGCGCGAACAGGACGGCCAGCAGCCATACCGTCGCGGACCCTGCATCGGGGGCCGCGGCGGACGGCGCTACCCCCGGCGTGACGGTCGGCAGCGTCCTCAGCCGGCGCGTCCCGCTCACGACGCCATCCGGGCCGGGCATCCGGTGGGGGCATCGGACGGAAGATCGGCCGTCGCTTCGACGGGGGTGACGGCCCGCGCCGCCACCTCGATGCCGGGAACCAGCCGGCTGACGCCGATGCCACCGACGTGCACCGACACCTGTACCTCGAGCCGACCCGCGCCACGGTGCAGCGTCACGGTGGAGCCGACGGGTGCCGCCTGGATCACCACGGTATGCACGGCCGAATCCGGCTCCCCCCTGGCAGCCAAGCGGGCGCCGATGCGTGCCGCGTCGGCGCATCGGGCCTGGGCTGCGACGGCACCGAGCATCCAGGCGGCCAGGAAGAAGACGACGAACAGTGAGGGCAGGCCGATCGCGAGCTCGGCGGTGGCCTGGCCGCGGTCCGGCCCGCGGACGGATCTCCCACGTCGACGGGTCACCGGCCGCGGCGGCCGCTGGGAGGAGCGCACAGGCATCACGGCCGCGCTCAGAACGCCACGGTCAGCGCGCGCTGCACCACCGAGGAGACCAGCGACCGGGTCGCGGAGCTTGACACCACCGCGTAGAGGACGCCGGCGAACGCCACGGCCGCAAGCGTGCCGACCGCGTACTCGGCGGTGGACATGCCGTGGTCGCGGGCCTGGACGGCCGGGCGCCACACGCTGAGGAGCCGCCGGGACACCGGCCATCGTGACAGGCGTCGGCACGAGGAGCGGGCTGCCAGGAACATGAGAACTACCTCCGGGACAGGGGAGGATCGGGATCGAGCGATGGGTCAGGCCTGGATGCTCGGCGCCGCGGTGGCAGCTGGATGATCGGGACTTCAGGCCGGCAACAGCGCGGGGACGGATCCGAGGACCATGGGGACCACTCCGAGCAGGAGAAAAGCGGGAAGGAAGCACAGGCCCAGGGGCGCGACCGCCAGGACACCTGCCCGACGAGCCGCGGCGATGCTCGCCGCGTGGGCTTCGTCCCTGGCACGATCGGCCAGTCGGGTGAGAGTGGCGGCGAGCTTCGCCCCGGACGTCTCCGCGCGATCGAGCGCCATGATCGCTGCTCGCACCATCCTGGCCCGCCGGGATGGCGGGGTCACGCGTCCGCGGCGAGCCCATCCGGGCAACCGGTCGGTGAGCTGGGGAGCATGACTCGCGGCCATCAGTCGCTCGCAGGCGGCGCCCACCGTGGCGCCCGCCGCGAGTGCATCGCCTACGGAGCACAGTTCCGCGCCCAACACACCACCGGTGGCGGCGCCGACGGCCCGCACCGCCGACACGATGGTCCCCCCGCTGCGCAGACACGCCGCGATCAGGTCCAGCGCCAGGGGAAAGTCGGCGAGGAACCGGTCGTGCCCCGCGGCGGAGGTCGGGGGCGCGACGCCCGTTGCATCCACGGCTACCGGCTCTCCCCGTCGCTCCACGCCGTCCGCCAAGGGATAG
>NZ_CDWTNB010000020.1:0-35643 GCF_977947065.1 Frankia sp. CgJB1 | reverse complement strand
ATGTAGACGCGCTGGTTGCGTCTATCTGAGCTTGCAACTGAGCCGCTCCACCGCCAGCGAGTGACCAGGGATGCCTCGCAAGATCTATCCGCTTGATTCCGAGGGTGCTGATATATGCATCCGTGTGGTCAGCATTCGCGAAGTTCTCTACTATTCGTGCCCATACGAGGCCTTTGGCCGGGTCGGCCGGTGCGCTGGGCTCGCCCCGGATCCCAAGGACGGTCTGCACCGTGGTCAGGGAGGGCCGGCGGTGGCGGCCGAAGATGAGGACGGTCGGGGTTCCGTGGCCGGGGATGTAGGCGCCGCTGGTGTCGACGAGCAGGGTGAGGTCGACGCTCGGGAAGAACTCCTCGATGAGTTTCTTGCCGAACTCGCGCTTCATGAAGGAGTTCGCGGTGATCTGGCCGGTGAAGCCGCCGTTGATCGCGAGTCGGAAGAACCGCTGCGCGAACGGCACGCTGAGCGCGTACTGGCGATGGTATGCGCTCCAGCGTACCCGATAGGCGTCGCTGAGGACCCGGTCCTTGACCGTGATGTACGGCGGGTTACCGACAACCGCGTGGTAGCGGGCTTCCAGGATCTCCTTCAGCTCGCGAGCGTCCTCGTACTCGTAGGTGAACTCACCCTCACCGGTGGAACCCGTCAGGGCGTGGGTGGCGACGCCGTCGAGTTCGTCCTGCTGATCCTCGGTGCCCCACAGCAGGGAGTCACCGATGGCGATGCGGATGCGCCAGGCGGGGGCGTCGACGAGCCGGGTGATCCCGCAGACGGCCAGTGCGGCGATGACGAGGCGGAATCGGGCGATCGCCGCCGCGAACGGGTTGATGTCGACGCCGTGGACCTGGCCGAGTACGCGCTCCACGTGGACCTTGAGGTCAATCCCATGTTCCTGCTTCTGCCACCGGTCGAGCAGGAGGTCGAAGGCGCCGAGCAGGAAGTGCCCGGAGCCGCAGGTCGGGTCGATCATCCGAACCTCGGCGAGGCCGAACTCGTCGATCGCCGGGGCAAGGGTCCGGTCGAGGATGAACTCCTCGACGAACTCGGGGGTCTGGAGCAGCGCGTGGTCCTTACGTGCCTGCTCGGAAAGATCCTGGTACAGATCGCCGAGGAAGCGGGTGGAGGATGCCGGATCGGAGAAGTCGTGGACGAGGGCGCCGGTTTCCGGGTCGATCCGCCGCCAGAACTCCAGCAGGCCGGTCGCCGCGTCCGGTGAGATATCCACCAGGTGCAGCGGGTTGCGCCGGTTGACCAGATCCCGGGTTGCGTCGTACGCCTCCAGCCGGGCGACCGCCGCCCGCAGGTAGTCCAGGTCGGAGTCATTCTTGTGGTCCTCCGTCTGGAAGTAGAAAGCCTGCCATTCCCGGGCCTCGGCCACCCCGTCGACCCGTTCCCTGGCCTCGCCTGTCTCGTCGGCCTCCTGCTCGGGGCGGACCGGGCCGGCCAGCATCGGACGTCCCAGCAGCGCGTTGTCCTCGCAGAATCGGGTGAACACGCAGGCCAGCACCCAACCGACCGCCACCTGGGTGAGCTGCTGGTCGAGCCACGTCTCGTAGCCGACGCCGGTGCGACAGCCTGTCTTCGCCTCCTGGTACCGCTTGTGCAGCCGATCGTCGACGTCCCGGTCCGACCGGGCCCGCGCGCGCAGGTCCGCCTCCAGGCCGCGGACCTGCCGCTGGAGATCGGCCAACAGGCGCCTCGCCTCGATCACGCTGCTCCTCCCTCAACGCCGTCGGCGAGCCGAGATTCGTGCCGGACAATCCACTCCTCGGACAGTGCCAGGCCCTGGTTGCCGAACTGGGGCACGGGAGCGCCACCATCCAACAACGGTTGTTTGTCCACGTCGGCCCAGGGTACGAGCAGCCACACCGTACGCACCGGTGATGTCTCGGTCGCCATCCGCACCGATGCGCGCAGCTCATCCAGCACCACCAGCGCCGGATCGTACCGGGCGACCACCCCCGCATTCGTGATCAGCACCGCGGGCCCTGCGGCCTCGATCGAGGCCCGCACACCGGCGAGCCCGACCTGCGCGACCCTTGAGAGGTTGGCCCAGTCGCGCGACGATCGGTCGGCGGCGTCGGCCTCCAGGACGATCGACCGCTGCACCCGGTGCTGGGCGCAGAACTCCCGCATCCCCGCGAGCAGGGCTTGTTCCGCGTCGACAACGGTGACATCCTGCGCGGCCAGGCAGTGTTCGGCCCGGGCGAGTCGCCGCGGCGGCACCGACAGCACCAGCCAGCCGCCGTCCACCAGCGAACGGGTGAGCCGGTCATCCGCGGCCAGCACCTCGTCGGAGACCCGGCGCCATCCCATTGTCGTCCAAGTGGCGCCCGCGCCGGTGCTCCAGCGCGGCCTGGTTCCACGGGAGGTGACCAGGGAGGTGAGCCCGGTCACCTCGATGCGGCGGGTCACGTACCGCTTTTTCTCGTCGTCCCAGCACAGCGGCACCCCGGCCGCGTCGAGCAGGGCGTCCAGCTCGGGACGGCTGGGCAGCGCGCCCGCGTGCGGGAACCGCACGATGATCCGCTCGGCCACCTGCTCGGGGGTCAGCTCCGTGCGGCCGTACAGCGCCCCGGCGGCCAGCCGCAGCGCCCGTCCCGCGTCGAGGCCTCGCGGGTAGACCTCCAGGCGCGGCGTCACCGCGGCGTTCTCGGAGGCGATCATGGCGACGTCGAGGAGCCGTTCGGGGAAGATCAGGGAGGGATCGGTGTCGCCGGGGGCGCGGACGGCGCGCAACGTCTCGATGACCCGAGCCGGAGCCGGCAGCGGGTCCGCGCCGGCGAGGTCGTCGGCCGCGTCGCCGAGCCGGGAGGCCCAGTCCAACCGATCGGCGGTGGAGGGCCCGTCCCCGGCGCGCGGGGGGCCGGCGGCGACGAGGATGCCATTGGGCTCTCGGCTGTACACCAGCCGTGGATCGCCGCCCATCTCGGAACCGCCGGAGGCGTCGTGGGTGGTGTCGGCGGCGGTGTCGTCGCCGGGGGAGTCGTCGGCCAGCTCGGCATCGATCGCCGCGCGTACGACGGCCTCGGCGAGCCGGGAGCGCAGCGGTTCCTCCACCGTGCTGCCCTGAAAGTCGAGCAGGGCCGCCGCGCAGTGCCGGGCGGAGGCGACCCCACCGACCGACTCGACGACCTTGACGATGGTGTCCCGCAGCTCTCGCATCCCGTCGAGGGCCAGCCAATGCCGCTCGAACCTGGCCACCGCCTGCCGGACGGTACGTTGCTCGCGGTCAAGGGCCTTGGCCGCGTCGCGCACGCTCGTCCATGCGTTGCCGCCCTGCTCGCCGAGGCCGAGCAGGGCTTCGGCGACGGCCCGGTCGGTCGCGCGGGGGATGAGCCCGGCGGCGACGCGGTCGAGGAGTGTCGGCTCGGTGGGCCGCTCGGCCGGGGACGAGGTGACCTGGCCGGCCAGCCGGTCCAGGTCCGCACGCAACTGCTGGCGGGTCTTCGTACCGATGCCGGGCAGCCAGACGACCTGGGCGGGCGACAGGTCGAGCGCGCCGCCCACCGTATCGATCGACAGCCGCTCGAACACCGACAGCACCGGGGGCGGGACAGACCGGCGGCGCCGATGGGCGTGTCCCGGCTGATGCGCGCGGAGGGCGGCTGCGGGACCACGCTGGCCGGTTCGGCCAGGATCGCGTTCCAGGCGCGGCGTATGTCCTCCGCGGTGTCGAAGCGCTGTCTGACGTCCCGGTGCAGCGCTCGGCGGAAGAACTCGGTGAGACCGGTCGCGTACGACCGGTCGAACAGCTCGGGTTCGATTGCCACGTCGGCGTCGACGAAACTCGGATGCCCGCCATGGGTTCCGTACTCGGGCCGGCGTGTGGTCGCCATCTCGTAGAGCGTCATCGCCGCGGCGTATCGCTCGGCAGCCTGATCCCATCGGCGGCGCTCGCCTCGGCCGAGGAACGGGTCGAGGTACGGGCGGGTGCCGGCTTCGATGGCCTCCAACGGCTCCTTCGCCAGGGAGAAGTCGAACAGGACGAGCTGCCGCTTCTTGCCCCTGCCGCCACGTTCGGCGACGCCGAGGTTGTCCGGCTTGATGTCGCGATGCGCCAGCCCGGAGCGCTGTAGATGCTGGACGATCTCCAGCAGGTCGTCGCCCCACCCCTGGAGCCATTCCGGTTGTAGTCGGCCTCGCTCGCGCAGCTCCTGGGCGAGGGTGCGTTCCCCGGCTGAAGTGATCAGCAGGGCCCGGCGTGGGCCGACGTCGATCACGCCGTCGCTCAGCAGCTGCACGACACCGGGATGCTCGCCGAGGGTGCGCAGCGTCTCGGTCTCGGCGACCAACCGCGGATCCTTGTCTCGGTCCAACGACACCTTGAGAACCGCGCGCCCGCCGTCCCGCTCGACGAGCAGGGCGAGCGCCGTCGAGCCGCGGCCCAGCCGGCCGAGGACCGAAAATCCGCCCTCCAGTTCGGCGCCGGCCTCGGCCTCCAGGGGATCAACGACAACCGGTGCCTCCTCCGCGATGGCGGCCAGCCGTTCCCGAACCAGGTCGAGATCGAGCAAGAACGCGGCCATGTCCCGGGTGCGTTGCTCCGGGTCGGCCTCGGTCGCCCGGGCGACGAGCTCGTTGAGCTCCTCGGAGACGGCATCAACCTGTTCGGCGAGTAACAGTCGGTTGTGTTCGGACAGACGTCGGCTGAGCTCCCCGGATGATGCCGCGGGGGGGTTCCCGGTGAAGATCCGGTAGGCGATGGCGCCGACCCCGAAGACGTCGAGGGTGACCCCCTTCGCCGTGCCCCAGCTCCACTCGGGTGCGAAGTAGGCCGCGGCGGCGTCGTCGGCCAGTTCGACGTAGCCCCCCGTCGACGTGGCCGGGCCGGTAGTGCTCGGTATCCCTGACGTCGATTCGGAGCCGCGGGAGGCCGTCTGCCAGTCCGTGATCTGGAGGGCGAAGCGGTCGGACCGGCGCCGAACCCAGACGCATCGCGGGCTCAGGCCCCGGTGCGTCAGCACCCGCCGGTGGGCGTACGCCATGGTCTCGGCAAGGGCGCGCAGCAGTGCCAACCGATCGTCGAAGGACAGCTCGCGTTCGTGTTCTTGGAGGAAATGGTCCAGCCGGATCAGCTCGGGATCGTAGGGAAAGACGAGTGCGGGGCCCAGATCGTGCTCGACGAAGTCGATCGGCGCCGCGATCCCCGGATAGTCGATGCCGCGTAGTGCGAGGTACTCCCGCTCGGCGGCCCGCACGAGCTGGTCACGCTGGTGCACCGACTCCACACCACTGGCCAGATAGATCCGCACCCGTCGCGGCCGGTCGTCGGGAAACCGCTGGTTGCGGGCGAGGAAGTCCTGCCAGCCGACGCCCTCCTGGAAGGCGGGCAGCTCCAGGCGAAGGCTGCCGACGGTCCGCGCCCGCTGGGACGGGCGGATCCCGGCTTGGTCGACGGCCCGGGCCAGGGCATTGCTGAGCTCGCCGTCCACCCGGCCGGGCTGCCGCGCGAAGTCCAGGAAACTCGGCAGCTGGGTCTGGTCATGCCGTCCGAAGACGTGCGCCCGGCCTTCTGGGACAAGGCGGATCTCCAGCCGCGCGTCGCTCAGGAATACCGCGCCCTCCACCCATGGCACCCGTCGGCCCCGCATCGCCGGCCGGGAAACCAGCAGTGACTTCAGTTTGCGGGCCTTGCGGTTTGCTCCGATGACGGGGTTGTCGACCGGGGCGCGGTGGCTCTGACGCCAGGTGCCCGAGTCTCCCACGAGGACACCGGACCAGGACTTGATCTCCAGCACGACGATGCCCGCCGGCAGGACGAGAAGCAGGTCGACCTCGTTGACGGAACCGTCGGACCCGAGAAACTCGGCGTTCGCCCAGGCCCGGTAGGGATCCCCGGTTGGTAGCTGCGCCTTGAGATAGGACAGGGCCGCACGCTCCCAGGCGTACTCGGACGGTGTGCACTGCGTCCAGCGCTCATCGTCCAATGGGCCCTCCCCCGATGCGAGGCCGGGCCCAGAACCGGACCGGCATAGTCCAAAGATCTTGGATCGTATCTCTGTGGCCGCAGGTGCTTGCAACCAGTGTTGTGGGTAGGCCGTCCCGCGATGGGCTCTCGCGGTGTCGGGGCTGCCCAATCTCGCCGACGCCGCCGGGTGAGGCCACCGCGGCGCGGTGAGATCTGGACCGCGGGCATCGGCGGTCAGCCGGGCAGCGGCACCCGCGTCGGCGCACGTTCTGCGGTCGCGGACCCGCGCGCGACGGCCTCGACCACAGAGCCGTCCACGGTCTCCTGCTCCAGCAGCATCCCGGCGAGGGTGTCGAGGGCGTCGCGATGGGTCGTGAGCAGATCGACCGCCCGCGCCTCGGCCTCGCGCAGCAGCCGGGCGACCTCGGCGTCGATCAGGCGCTGGGTCTGTTCCGAGTACGGTCGGCTGACCAGCTCCTCCCCGCCGAGGTACTGCGGGTTCTGGGTACCGTAGCCGACCGGGCCGACCGCGGCCGACAGGCCGAACTCGCGCACCATGCGGGTGGCCACCTGGGTCGCGCCGGTCAGGTCGGAGGAGGCCCCGGTGGACCCGTGGCCGAAGACGACGAGCTCCGCCGCTCGGCCGCCGAGCCGGACCGCGAGACTGTCGAGCAGGTAGCCCTCGGTATACAGGTGCCGCTCGGCCTCGGGCAGTTGCTCGGTGGCACCGAGGGACATCCCGGCCGGCAGGATCGTCACCTTCGCCACCGGGTCGGCGTGTTCGCAGAACGCCGCCACCAGGGCGTGGCCGGACTCGTGCACTGCGACGGACTTCTTCTCCTCGGGGAGCAGCGCGTTCGAGGCGTCGCGGCGGCCGAGCAGGATCCGGTCCCGCGCGGCGTCGAGGTCCTCGGCGGTGACGACCTCCCGGTCGTCCCGGACCGCGTGGATGGCCGCCTCGTTGACGACGTTCGCCAGGTCCGCCCCGGAGAAGCCGGGGGTGCCGCGGGCGATCCGGTCGAGGTCGGCGTCCGGCGCGAGGGCCTTGCCCCGGGCGTGCACCTTCAGGATCGCCAGGCGTTCGGACTGGGTGGGCAGCGGCACCGTGACCTGGCGGTCGAAGCGGCCGGGCCGCAGCAGCGCCGCGTCCAGGGTCTCCGGCCGGTTCGTGGCGGCCAGCACCACCACCCCGGTGTCCTGCTCGAAGCCGTCCATCTCGGCCAGCAGTTGGTTGAGGGTCTGCTCGCGTTCGTCGTTGCCGCCGATGACGTTCGCCCCCCGGCGCCCGCCGATCGCGTCGATCTCGTCGATGAAGATGATCGACGGTGCCCGCTTGCGGGCCTCGGCGAACAGGTCCCGCACCCGGGAGGCCCCGACGCCGACGAACATTTCGACGAAACCGGAACCGGTGATGGACAGGAACGGGACATCCGCCTCGCCCGCGACCGCCCGGCCGAGCAGCGTTTTGCCGGTACCGGGCGGCCCGACCATCAGCACCCCGCGCGGGCCGTGCGCGCCGACCCGGGTGTAGTGCTCGGGATGGCGCAGGAAGTCGACGACCTCACTGATCTCCTGCTTCGCGCCCTCGTACCCGGCGACGTCGCTGAACCTGGTCGCCGGCCGTTCCGATTCGGTGATCTTCGCCTTCGACCGGCCGAACATGCCGATGCCGCCCAGGCCGCCCATCTTGCGGGCCTGCCGGCCCGACCAGACGAAGAACCCGATGAGCAGCAGCAGCGGCAGGGAGCTCAGCACGACCGACCAGAACGACGTGCCGGCCCGTGTCCCGGTGATCTGCACACCCTTCGCCCGCAGTTGGCCGGTGAGATCACCGGTGTCCAGGGCGGTGGGGATCTGGGAGGTGAAGTCCTTGCCGGTCTTGAGCGTGCCGTCGACGGCGCCGCGGTCGTCGACGGACACCGACCGCACGGCGGCGGCATTCACCCGATCGAGGAACTCGGAGTACGTCAGCGACTCCGGCCGGACGGCGAACAGGCTCGGCCCGATCAGCAGCAGGAACGTGATGAACAGCCCCAGCGGCAGCAGCAGGCGGCGCCAGCCGGGCATCGGCGGCGGCGCCGGCTTGGGTGGGGTGTCCTTCGGTGGCCCGGGACGCGCCTGGGTGGACGGGTGGAGGGTCCCGAGACGGACCGGGGAGATTCCCTGGTTCTCCTGTCGTCCGAAGTTCTCCTGCCGTCAATTCTCCGGCCGTCCGAACATGCCGCTGGTCCTTTTCTACCAGGGCTTCTGCCGGGGCGCGTTCCACCGGAGGCCGATCAGGCCCCGGAACCGGTGCTGATCCGTTCCCGGTACCGGCTCGCCCGGTAGACGCCGAGGATGCGGTGGTCGGCGTAGAAGGACAGCTCCTCGAAGGCGCGGGCGACGGCCGGCTCCTCCGGGCTGCCCTCGATGTCGGCGAGGAACTGGGTGGCGACGAAGCCCCCGCCCACCATGTAGCTCTCCAGACGGGTCATGTTGATCCCGTTCGTGGCAAAGCCGCCGAGGGCCTTGTAGAGCGCGGCGGGCCGGTTGTGCACCTTGAAGAAGAACGTCGTGACGATCGGGCCGACACCGACGGCCGCGCGCAGGTTCTCGCCGGACAGAATCAGGAACCGCGTCGTGTTGTGGTCCGCGTCCTCGAGATCGGCCTGGAGGATCTGCAGCCCGTACGCCTCGGCGGCGAGCCGGGAGGCGATCGCGGCCCTGGTCGGATCGCCGGCCTCGGCGATCTCCCGGGCGGCCCCGGCGGTGTCGGCGTGGGCAACCGCCGTCAGACCCAGCGTGCGCAGCGCCTCCCGGCACTGGGCCAGCGCCTGGGGATGGCTGTGCACCGTCTTCACCTCGTCGAGGGTCACCCCGGGCAGGCCGAGCAGCTGGTGACGGATCGGCAGGAAGTACTCGCCGATGATGTGCACCCCGGGGCGGGGGAGCAGATGGTGGATGTCGGCGACCCGACCCGCGGTGGAGTTCTCCACCGGGATCATCGCCAGGTCCACCTCACCCTCCTCCAGCGCGGAGAAGCACTCGTCGAAGGTCTGGTAAGGGACCGCGTCGTAGTCTGGATAGACGTCCCGGCAGGCGATGTGGGAGTTGGCTCCCCGCTCGCCCTGGAACGCGATCCTCTGTCGGGCGGTCATCCATGTCCTCGAATCCGCTGGATCGGTTACCGGCTGGGTCCGTACCGGTGCCGGTGTTGACTCCTCGACCGTACAGTTCCCGGGCGACAGTCCCCGTGCCCGAGAGCGGGCTCAACCGTCGGCGGCGAGCGTGCGCGGCAGCGTCCGTGGTTCCGTCTCGGGCGGGAGCAGGCGGAGGCCGGCATGCAGCAGCACGACGCCGCGGCGGCCGACGAGCACCGGATCAAGCAGGATCTCGGCGATGGCCGGCAGTTCCTCCCCGAGCCGGGCGACGCGGTGCAGCAGGTCGGCCAGGGCGTCGGTGTCGGCGGCGGGCGCCCCGGAGCCGCCGAGCAGCAGCACGCTGCCGCGGATCTCCTGGATGAGCTCGGCCGCGTCCCGGTCGGTCAGCGGCAGCGTGCGGGAGAGCGGGTCGACGAGCAGGTCCGCGACGACCCCGCCCAGGCGCAGTGAGAGCAGCGGACCGACGATGGGATCCTGCCGCAGCTGCACCACGGTCGAGACCCCGGCCGGGGCCATCGGCTGCACGAGCATGTCGCCCGGCCCGACGGCGGCGCGGATGGCCTGCCAGGCCTGCGTGAGCCCGGCCGCATCGTCGACTCCGAGTTGGACGGCGCCGACGTCGAGCCGGCTGCGGAACCGTTCGTCGGCGATTTTCAGCGCCACCGGCCACCCGAACGCCTCCGCCGCGGCGAGGGCCTCGGCCTGGTTGCCGACCCGCCGGCTCGGCCAGGCGTGCAGGCCGACCCCGGCCAGCAGGGTCGCGACGGCGGCATCGGGCAGCCACGCCCCGTCCTTCGGGTAGCGCTCGGCCTCGGCACGGGCGCGGTCCAGGCCGATGCCGGCCAGCACAGGGACGCTGCCCTGGTCCCGGGTCCGCCCGGCGGCATGATCGGCCGCGCGGGACAGCGCGAGCGCGGCCGACTCCGGCGAGGCGTTAGGACGGCACCGACCCCGGGCCCGGGGTACCCGAGCCGTCCCGGACAGCCAGATGGGCAGGGATCCCATCCTGCCCGAGAAAGGAGGCGAGCACCGGCAGGCCGCTCTCGACGGCCACCGCGCGCACCGAGCTCGCCAGCCGGTCGACCTGCGCGTGCGGGGTGACCAGGGTGATGATCGCGTCGACGTCCCCGGAGGTCGCGACCGCGCGCAGCGCGGCGTCGAACCGGTCCGGATCGGCCAGCGGCCCGAGATCGACGGGGTTCGTGGCGTGCCGATGGCCGACCAGCGTGGCGAGACCGGCGCAGGTCGACGCGGACAGCGCCGGCACGCCGAGCCCGTAGGTACGGCAGGCGTCGGCGGCGAGCGCCGCGAGCGCGCTGGAGGTCCGGACGATGCCGACCCGCCGGCCGGCCGGCAGCGGTTGGCAGGCCAGCAGTTGGGCCGTGTCGAACAGCTGGCTCAACGTGTCGACGCGGATCACCCCGGCGCTGCTGAACAGGGCGTCGATGTCGCTGTGGGCGGCCTCCCGCCCGCTCTTGAGTGCCACGACCGGCTTGTGCCGGCTGAGCTCGCGGGCGATCCGGGCGAACCGGTGTGGGTTTCCCAGGCTCTGCAGATGCAACATGACCACGCCGGTTCGTGGATCGGAGCGCCAGTACCGCAGCAGGTCGTTGCAGGAGACGTCCGAGCGGTCCCCGATCGAGACGAACGTGGAGATGCCCAGGGCGCGCTGGGAGGCGTCGGTGAGGAACGTGCCCGCGAGCGCCCCGGACTGGGTGAACAGGCCGACCCGGCCGGGCGGGGGGTCGCCGACCGCGAAGGTGGCGTGCAGCCGGACCGTCGGGACGGTGTTGATGACGCCCATCGCGTTCGGCCCGATCAGTCGCATGCCGCCGTCACGGGCGATCCGGATAACGTCCGCGAGCCGGGCCCGTCCCTCGTCACCACCGTCGGCGAAGCCGGCCGCGACCATAATGACGCCGCGTACCCCCTTCTCCGCGCAGGCCCGCATGACCTCGGCGACCCGTGGCGCCGGCACCGCGACGACCACGAGGTCGATCTCGACTGGGACGTCACACAGGTCCCGGTAGGCGTAGACGGATGCCACATGGGTTGCCGCGGCGTTGACCGGATAGACAGAGCCGGTGAACTCGCTGGCGAGCAGCCGGCGGAAGACCTCGTGACCGACCGAGCCCGGCTCGCGGCTCGCCCCCACCACGGCGACCGTGCGCGGGTGGAGCAGCCGGGCGATGCTGCGCGACTCCGCCAGGTTCTCCCGCAACGGATGCCTCCTCGCTGGTTCGTCGCCGGTTCCTCGCCGGTTCCCGTCGGCGGTGGGGAAGACCGCGACGCCGGCGCGACGCCGTCCGGAAGCGAGATTTACTCGTGTCGTCGCGGGTAGGTCCGGGTACGTCCGGACAGCATCAGGCAGTCAGCGAGGTGACCATCATGACCGATCCTGGGACGTCGCGCCTCCCGCGGGACGACGCGAAGCAGCAGCAGCTCGACGCCGTCCGAGTCGGCGACGACGGCGCCCGCATGACCACCGACCAGGGGATCGGTGTCGAATACACCGATGACTCGCTCGCGGCGGGGGAACGCGGTCCGACGCTGCTGGAGGACTTCCACTTCCGGGAGAAGCTCACCCGGTTCGATCACGAGCGCATCCCCGAGCGGGTCGTCCACGCCCGCGGTGCCGGTGCCTACGGGTACTTCGAGGCGTACGAGTCGCTCGCCGACGTGACCCGGGCGCACTTCCTGGGCGAGGCCGGCCGGCGTACCCCGGTGTTCGTACGGTTCTCGACCGTCGGCGGTTCCCGCGGTTCCGCGGACACGGTCCGGGACGTACGCGGATTTGCCGTCAAATTTTATACCGAGGAGGGTAACTTCGATCTCGTCGGTAACAACATGCCGGTATTCTTCATTCAGGACGGTATCAAGTTCCCCGACTTCGTCCATGCGGTGAAGCCGGAGCCGCACAACGAGATCCCGCAGGCATCCTCCGCGCACAACACCCTGTGGGACTTCGTCAGCCTCGTCCCCGAGTCGATGCACATGATGATGTGGCTGATGTCGGACCGGGCACTGCCGCGCAGCTACCGGATGATGCAGGGCTTCGGCGTGCACACCTTCCGGTTCGTCGATGCCGCCGGGCAGGGGACCTTCGTCAAGTTCCACTGGCGGCCGAAGCTCGGCACGCACTCCCTGGTCTGGGACGAGACGCAGAAGATCGCGGGCAAGGATCCCGACTTCAACCGGCGGGACCTGTGGGAGTCGATCGAGAACGGTACGTTCCCGGAGTGGGAACTCGGCGTGCAGCTCGTGCCGGAATCCGACGAGCACGCGTTTGACTTCGATCTTCTCGACGCGACGAAGATCATTCCTGAGGAGCGGGTGCCGGTGCGGCCGGTGGGACGGCTGGTGCTCAACCGCAACCCCGACAATTTCTTCGCCGAGACCGAGCAGGTGGCGTTCTGCGTACAGAACGTCGTCCCCGGCATCGACTTCACGAACGACCCGCTGCTGCAGGCCCGGCTGTTCTCCTACCTGGATACCCAACTGATCCGGCTCGGCGGCCCGAACTTCGCCCAGCTGCCGGTCAACCGGCCGGTCGCGGCGGTGCACAACAACTCCCGCGACGGTTACGGGCAGCATCGCATCCAGCAGAGCCAGGCGTCGTACTTCCCGAACTCGATCAGCGGCGGTTGCCCGGTGCTCTCCGATCCGGCGCACGGCGGGTACGTGCACTACGCCGAGCGGGTCGACGGGAACAAGATCCGTAAGCGGAGCGAGAGCTTCAAGGACTTCTACAGCCAGGCCACCCTGTTCTGGAACAGCATGTCCTCCTGGGAGCGGCGGCACATCGTCGACGCGTTCAGCTTCGAGCTCGGCAAGGTCGACTACACCCAGATCAAGGAGCGTGTCCTGGGACATCTCGCCCAGGTGGACCACGAACTCGCGGCCGGGGTCGCCGAGAACCTCGGGCTGCCGGTGCCACCGGAGAGCACCCCGAACCACGGACGGTCCTCACCCGCGCTGAGCCAGGCCGACCAGCCCAGCGGGGTGGCCACCCGCAGGATCGCGGTGCTCGCGGCGGACGGCGTGGACGAGGTGGCATTGCGTTCGGCCACCGCCGCGCTGCGCGAACAGGGCGCGATCCTGGAGGTTCTCGCGCCGCACGGAGGCATGCTCGCCACGGTGTCCGGCGACGCGCTGCCGGTGGACCGAACGCTGGTGACCATGTCCTCGGTCCTCTACGACGCGGTGTTCGTCGCCCCGGGCGAGCGCGGTGTCACCGCACTGACACACAACGGCGAGGCCGTGCACTACGTCGGCGAGGCGTACAAGCACGCGAAGCCGATCGGCGCGGTCGGCGCAGGGGCGTCGTTGCTCGAGATCGCCTCCTTGCCGGGCGCGCGGGTCGCTGACCAGGGTGACGCGGTGGTGTCCGACCGGGGTGTCGTGACGGTCCGCGACCTTGCGGGGCCGTCCGTGCTCGATGACTTCGGTTCCGCGTTCACCACGGCCGTGGCCGCCCACCGGCACTTCGACCGCGCGCTGGAGGCCGTCGCCGCGTAGGGCCGGGCGCCGTTGTTGCCGTTGTTGCCGTTGTTGCCGTTGTTGCCGTTGTTGCCGTTGTTGCCGATGGTGCCGATGGTGCCGATGGTGCCGATGGTGCCGATGTGCCAGATCGTGACGGTCAAGGCCCGTCAGGTCTTCGAGGAGGCCGGGTTCGCGCGTGATCACGGTGGTCCGCCGGCGTCGTACCGGCGGCGGGCCGAGTCACGCCATGAAGCATCGATGAGGTCTCGGTTCCGTTCCATCCCTGACCGGTCATCTTCTCCAGGGACCGAACCTCGATACGGACCCAGGTTTCTTTATCGCTGGCGAGGCCAATTGAGCGTCGCTTCCGCACCACCGCGGTTCGGTCAAGGCGAACGTCTAGGGACCGCTCGACACGTTTTAAGACATCGTCGTAGAAACCAGACCTGAGATCCAATTTAGCGCGGACTTTCGGCACGATGGGAGCTTTATCTCTCGTCGCTCGGTCGGATTATTGCCCGTCCGGTAGCGCTCTTCGAGCACCACACGGACGGGCAATAGTAGTGAAGACGTGTTAAAGTGCTATCTTGGCGCCCTGCGGACGCCGTATCGGCTGTCAGGCCGTGAACTCTCCATCCGTCACACCATGCACGAACGCCGACCATTCCGCATCGGTAAAGACCAGCGCCGGCCCGGTTCCATTGTCCTTACTGTCCCGTAGGGCGACAAGACCGCCGTCAAGGAACGCAACCTCGACACATTCACCCTTAGCGTTGCTGTAGCTGCTCTTGCGCCACACCGTGCCGGAAAGATCGTGACTGTTCATGGTTCGAGACTCCTAGCTCGATCAATGAGCATCTTGGTGCTCGCGTCCCGCTCTGCCGAAGATTCCCATATCGCGCTGAACGACTCTTCGTATTGCTCTACCTCACGATCTTTCTCTAGATACAACGCTCCGGTGAGTCCCTCCACGTAAACCGTTAGCGGTTCCCCCGCTCGTCCGGTTCCGTTCTCGGGAAACCGAAGAACGACGAACGGACCCGAGGTGACACCCGCGTGTAGGCCGGCGCTGAACGGCATTACCTTGATCGTGACATTAGGCAGTCGGTTTACGTCCGCAATCCGTTCGAGTTGCTGTGCAAGCACCTTCGGGCCGCCAACGGGGCGATGCAGAATCGACTCATTGAGAACAACATTCAGCACCGGGGGATCGGTCGCTCGGATCAGCAACGCCTGCCGGGCCATGCGCACGTGAATTCGCCGGTCTATTTCGTCGTCCTCGACACCGGGGTCTTCCGCTCGGATCAGGGTCCGTGCATACTCCTCTGTCTGGAGGAGACCGGGAACGAGTTCCGGCTGATAGCACCAGAGGCGAGAGGCCGCCTCTTCGAGCCCGATGTACAGGTCGAGCCAGGCCGGGATGACGTCGCCGTAGCTGTGCCACCAGCCGCGCGCCTTCGTCTCCTTCGCGAGCCCCATCAGCGCCTCGGTCAGATCGGTGGGCGCACCGTAGATCCGGCACATGATCTCTACGTCGAAGCTTCGGAGCGAGGTCAGCCCCGACTCGATGCGCCAGATCTTGACCTCGGACCACTCCAAGCGCCGTGCGGCTGCCCGCACGGTCAACCTCGCCTGGTTCCGAAGATCACGCAGGTACCGGCCGAGCGGACGGCGCGGCACGGTCGAGCCCGTCGTCGTGGTGCCCTCTGGCATCGCCCCTCCTTCGGTTTGAGGGTAGTCCATCACCCGAAATGGAAGACTCTGATCGCTATTTCGAATAAATATCAACATTTCTCAGCTTGCAGAATGAGTCTTGCATGTTGAGCTCTCGCGATGTTTGACTTCTGCGTGACAGCAGGCGCGCCGAGAGTGGTCGCCTGGCCCCTACGGCGTTGCAGTCGGCGGACGCTCGCGTCTCTCTGCGTTGCCAAGGCGCTCTTCTCGGCGGCATCCGCCGCGCTCTGCTGTCTGTGGCACGGGGACGGACTCGCGGCGCGGGGGGCTACCCGTCGCAAACCGAAGGGAGAGGGTCCATGGACGAACGCCGGTTCGTGGTGTGGGACGCGGACGGAAGACCGCTCGGCGCATTCCCCGACTTCGACACCGCCCACGAGTGGGCGCACGTGCGGATGCGGCAGGCGCGAACCCGCCTCCCCCTGACCCTCGACGACCGTGTAGCGAAGGTCAGCCGCCGCCTATCCCACGCCCGCTGTGAGCTGGTGGCGTGGGCCGAGTTCGCCGTGCTGCCCGGCTGCGACCCGCCCTCCCTGGGCGCAGGCGTAGACGGCACGGCGCGGCGCCAGCCTGCACAGCGGCCGTGAACGTCACGATCATCGCCTGCTGGGCGGCCACGCACGCGCTGACCGCCGCACGGGGCTCAGCATGACTGGTGACTCATCACCTGTGATCCGGGTGGCCGTGGCGCACTTCCCGCCAACCGCCGTCGCCGTTCCCGCCGTGCGTACGAGCACGGTCCGCACGCTCACGGAATGGTCAGTGGACCCGGACGCCGTCAGCAGTGCCGAACTCGTCGTCTGTGAGTTGGCCTCGAATGCCGTGAAGGCGAGCCGCCTGGAAAACCTGGAAAACGTGGTGGCCATGCGGCTTACCGCGACGAGCAGGAATGTCCTTGTCGAAGTGTGGGACGGCAATGACACCGCTCCCCGGATCAAGATCCCGGACGTGTTCAGCGAGGACGGGCGTGGCTTGTTGATGGTCGACGCGCTGTGTAGCCAATGGTCGTGGTACCGGGTCAAGACCGGCGGAAAAGTCATGTGGGCGGAGATTCCCGGCGGGTTGCGGCCCGCGCCGCCGACGACGGACGCCGAGGGTTGGGCCGGAGCCTATGGCACCGGTCGTCTACCGCACCGACCCGGAGACCTTGAGGCGGGTCGCTGACGAGTTCATCCGGCGTTATCGGCTTCGTCCCCGCGCGGCTTTCCGCCACGCGCACGGCTGGACGCCTGCGGCCCACCTATCCGATATTTACTTTACATCTTGTTCGGCCGTATTGCCGGATTTCCTGTCCGTCCGCCCACCGGACAACCCGTAAAGACGGGTGGGTCGACAATGTGGCGCCCAGAGGAGCCAGCGCGACAACCGGGCCCCCGGGCAGCAGATCCACCCCGGCCCCCGCACCTGCTATACCTCCTGCGTGCCGGAAGGCGTGGCCGGCCGCGTTCAGTCCTTCGGGGCACGCCCGGCCGGGTTGGTCCGGACCGTGAACCCGGATCGGGAGAGGATCGGCACGGGACCGAACGGGATGGCCCGGATGGAAACGGGATGGCCCAGATGGGGATGGTGTCGTGCACAGGTTCGAGGACCGCTGGGTGGTTTCCGCCAGTGATCTTGTCGACGTCGTCGAGTGTGGGCATCGCGTCGGGCTTGCGCACGCGCTCGCCGCCGGGCTGGTGACCGGGGAGACGTCGGATGACGGGCCGCGCCGGATCGACCGGGTGCGCCTGACCCCCGCGGACACCACTGCCGTGCGGCACGGCGAGGCGCACGAACGACGCTGGCTGGAGCATCTGCGCCGGTGTTTCGGCGCGGACGGGGTCGTGGCGATCGAGCGGCCCGCCCCCACGCTCGCCGCCCTGGCCCAGGCCCACGAGCGGACCCGCCAGGCGTTGGCCGCCGGGGTTCCCGTCGTCTACCAGGGGGCGCTGTTCGACGGCGCGTTCCAGGGGCGCCCCGACTTCCTCATCGCGGCGCATCTCGACCCGATCACCGGCGTGTCGACCGGGCCCGCGGTCGCGGGCCGCTACGAGCCCTACGACGCCAAGCTCGCCCGGCACGCCAGCCCGGGAGCCGTGCTGCAGCTCGCTGCCTACGCGGCGGCCTTACCGTCGGTGGGCGTACCCGTTCCGCGGTTCATGCATCTGTTGCATCCCGCGTAGCGGGCCACCGCGCCCGCTCCCGCTCCCGCGCCCGGGGTTGTGCGCACGTTCCGGGTCGACGATGTCGTGCCGATGGTCGGGCACGCGCGCAGCCGTCTCGCCGATCGGCTGGCGGTCGCCCCCGTGGTTCCCGAACCATCCTGGGCCGAGCCCCGGTCGGCCTGCGCCACCTGCGCGTTCAGCGCGCACTGCACGCGCGGCCGGGCGGAGGCCCGCGACCTGTCCCTGGTCGCCGGGCTGCGCGGCGACCAGCGACGGGTGCTGCGCGCGGCTGGCATCACCGCGGTGGAGGAGCTCGCCGCGGCCCGCGACGACCAGCGGCCCGCGACGATGTCCCCGGCGACGTTCGCGGGACTGCGTCTTCAGGCGGAACTGCAGGCCGCGCAGGATGCGACGCGGACCGCGGACGACCCGGTCGGGACGGTGACCGTCCGGATGACCGGCCCGGAGGGTCTCGCGGCCCTTCCGGCACCCGATCCCGGTGACATCTACTTCGATATGGAGGGCGATCCGTACGCGCTGGACGCCGCCGGTCTGGAGTACCTGTTCGGCGCGGTCACCTTCGCGGACGGCGAGGTCTTCCGGGCGTTCTGGGCGCATGATCGGGCGGGGGAGCGGCAGGCGTTCGAGCGTTTCGTCGACTGGGCGACGGAGCGGTTGCGCGCGCACCCCGGCGCGCACATCTACCATTACGCGCCCTACGAGCCGAACGCGTTGCGCCGGCTGGCCGCGCGACACGGTACGCGGGAACGGCAGGTCGACGATCTGCTCGCTGGGCACCGGCTGGTGGATCTCTACGCCGTGGTCCGGCGCAGCCTGCGGATCTCCCAGCCGTCCTACTCGATCAAATACCTCGAACCGCTGTTCCTGCCCGGTGCCCGGCAGGCCGAGGTGAAGAACGCCATCGACAGCATCGTGGCGTACGAGAGCTTCCTGGCACACCGCGCCGCCGGGGAGCTCGCCGCGGCCGACCGCGTCCTCGCTCAGATCGCCGACTACAACCGGATCGACTGCGTGTCGACCCACCGACTGCACCGCTGGCTGCTGGGCCTGCGGGAGGCCGACGGCGGCACGCCGCGGATCGACCTCGCCGCCCCGACCTCCACAGCCTCCGGCACCGACCCGGTAGACCCCGCCGACGCCGACGCCGACGCCGACGCCGACGCCGCGCTCGTCGACACCCTCGTCGCGGCTCTTCCCGACGACCCGGCTGACTGGACGGACGACGAGCGGGCGCGCGCCCTGCTCGCCGCGGCCGTCGGATACCACCGGCGTGAGAACAAGCCCGCCTGGTGGTCGTACTTCGCGGCGCTGACCGCCGATCGCGCCACGCTGGAATCGGCCGACGACTGCGCGGTCCCGGTGAGCTGGACCGTTGTCGAGGACTGGGTCGAACCGGCCGGGCGACGGCGGCGGAGTCGTCGACTGCTGCAGGCCCGCGTCGATCCGGACTGTCCGCATCCCTTCGACCGCGGCGAGGCGGTGCGGCTGCTCTACTCGGGACCGCCCGGGGCCGAGGGCGCTACCACCGACGCGGTCGTCGAGCGGGCCGAGCCGCACACGCTGCTGCTGCGGGAGAGCGTCGCCCCCGACGACGTGGCCCGCAGGCCGCCCCTCGCCGTGCTGCCCGGATCGCCGGTGCGTCCGGAACCCAAGCCGGCGGCGATCCGCGACCTCGCCCGCCGGACCGCCGACGCCCTGCCGGACCTGCCTGCGGACCCCGCGTTGGACCTGCTGCGCCGTCGCCCCCCGCGGCTGATCGGCCGGGGCGACCTGCCGGCGCTCGGCGAGCACGACGGAGACCAGATCGCCGCCGTGCTCGCCGCGGTGAGCGCGCTCGACGGCTCCTATCTGGCCGTGCAGGGGCCGCCTGGGGCGGGCAAGACCTACCTCGCCGGCAGGCTTATCCGCCATCTCGTCGAGCAGGGGCGCACGGTCGGGGTCTGCTCGACCAGTCACAAGGCGATCGAGAACGCGATGCTCGCCGCGACCGGCCAGCCGCCGGCGGACCCGAATCCCGCGGACGCCCGAGCCGCGGATACCGGGGCCGCCGACGCCCGGGCCGCGGACGCCGTGCCCGCCTGGCGCCCCGCGGTGCCCGCCGCGAAGAAACAGCGGTCCGGGGCGAAGCCGGCTCAGGCGGCTCCGGGCATATTCCCGCCCTGGGACGGTCCGCGGGATCTGCGGGCACTTGCGGCGTGGCGCCGGGAGCACCCCGAGGGCCACCTGGTCGGGGACACCGCCTGGGCGTTCGCGAACCCGGTGCTGCGTGGTGACCCCTTCGACGTTCTGATCATTGACGAGGCGGGGCAGTTCGCGCTCGCGGATACCCTCGCGGTGGCCGGCGCGGCCCGCAACCTCGTGCTCCTCGGCGATCCGCAGCAACTGCCGCAGGTGGTGGCCGGCCTCCATCCGGACGGCGCGGACGCCTCGGCGCTGTCGCATCTGCTCGGCGACGCCGAGGTGATCCCGCCCGAGTTCGGCTACTTCCTCGATCGGACCCGCCGGCTGCACCCGGCCGTATGCGCGCCGGTGTCGGCGCTGGCGTACCGGGGGCTGCTGCACGCGCATCCGGTGGCCGGGACGCGCGCCGTGGCGGGTGTACCGGCCGGGCTATACCTGCACGACGTCGAGCATCACGACAACGGCACCCGGTCGGATGAGGAGGTTGCTGTGATCCGTGACATCGTTCGCCACCTGCTCGGTCGTACCCTCGTCGACGGCGGGCCCCCGCGCCCGCTCCTCGGCAGCGACCTGCTCGTCGTCGCCCCCTACAACCGGCAGGTGCGGGCGGTCGAGCACGCGCTGGGCAAGGCGGGCCTGCCCGGGGTGCGGGTCGGGACGGTGGACCGTTTCCAGGGCCAGGAGGCAGCCGTCGTCATCACCTCGCTCACCACGTCCAGCTCGGCCCAGGCGCCGCGGGGGCTGGACTTCCTGCTCTCCCGCAACCGGCTCAACGTCGCGATCTCCCGGGCACAGGTGGCGGCGGCGCTGGTCATGTCACCGGCGCTGCTCGACAGCTCTCCCCGTTCGGTCGCCGAACTTCAGCTCCTCGCCGGGTTAGCCCGGCTGCGTGCCATGGCCCGAACGGACCCGCTCACTGTGCGCTCCCTGATACATTCCTGACACTTTCCTGGTACGTTGCCGGAACCTGATGGGTGGTAGCGATGAAGCCACGGAGTCCACTACGCGCCCGCGGCCCCCAACTCTCATGCAGATATGTAAAGTCCGTTTCATCGGTATTTGTTTGTGCTTATTGTAAAGCCGGTGCTAGGATTCGCGACGTCTGGGCAGGTTGGGGAAGGGGATGCTCATGACTCTTACACTGGATATTCCTAGCCGTATGCAAACTGTTCTGCCTCGGGCGCTCGCGCGCCTGCGGGCCTCATCGGGTGCACACATTACTTGCGGGGGAATGGTAGCGCTCCATTCCCGCACCCTGACCATCACCAACGTGGACGGGCCGGGGCCGGCCGGGCTGATCGGTGTCGAGATCCCAGCCGGGATGGGCATCGGCGGTCAGGTCGTCAAGCATTGCCGGCCGGTCGTCATCAATGATCGAGCTGCCGCGTGAAGAGCGCTGCGATCCACCGCCGCGGAGATCGACGACACCGGTCTCGGTGCGATCATGGCGGTGCCGGTATGCGAGGACGGCGCGGTGGCCGCGGTACTGTACGCCGCTCTCGAACCGGATCTGTCATTCGATGAGTCGGCTATTCACGCAGCTATGGCGGTGGCCCGGTTGATGGAACGCGAACTCGGTCTCGTCAGTGGGGGGCCGCGGTCGAGGGTGCCGTCCGTACCGGTCCAGGGGCGGGTGCCGGTCCAGGGACGGGGCCTGGTCGAGGGGCGGGTGCCGGTCCAGGGCGGGGTGCCGGCCGTGCGGCCGGGGGCCGTCCCGTTCCCGCGGATGTCGGGTCTGCCCCGGGAGAGCCTGCGGCTGGCCTACCGGGAGCTTCAGGAGGTCACCGAGCATGTCGCCGACCCGTTCCTGCGCGGTCGCATCGGCGGGGTGTCCGAGCTGCTGCGCGGGCTGCTCGCCGAGGAGACGAAGACGGTCGGACGGCTGACGCTGACCCCGCGCGAGCTGGAGGTGCTTGCCCAGGTCTCGCCGGGATTGTCCAACGTCGAGACGGCCCGCCGGCTGACGGTCTCGCCCGAGACGGTGAAGGCGTACCTGCGCAGCATCATGCGCAAGCTCGGTGTCCGTAACCGCACAGCCGCGGTACACGCCGCGCGCCAGCTGGGAATGCTGCCCTGATCTCAGGGGCCCGCACCGGGCCCCTGCCGGGGGCGTGGCCGTGGCTGCCGGTCTGGCAGTCACGGCCATTCGACCCCGCCGTATATTCCCGGCGCCGGTGTACGAGGATCTCGACCGCGGGTCGATGTGGCCTGCCATCGGTGCCATAGCGGTGTTTTTCACGCTGTGCGGGCAGGAGTGGCGGGGCCGCCCGGCCGGCGAGCCGAGGCTCAGGCCGGGCCTGAGGCATTGCCCTACTACTTTCGGGATTGCTCCCGGCATTCCCGCCCACTCCTCCTACGCCGCGGCGGCCGCTTACCCTCGAAGATTTTTCCGGCGGCCCTGCTTTCGGCGGCCGAATATCGATCGTGGCCAGACTCCCGCTACACTTCTGCCTCCGGGCGAGGGTAGTTCGGGACCAGGGTCTCAGGCAGGTCTACTTTCAAGGTGGAAGCTCGGGACTTCCTCGCAGTGCTCCATGCGGTGCTCCATGCCCGGACGCGTGGCCGCTGGCGGCCACCGTCCGGCCGTCACGAGATCCATCGGCACGGGAGATCCTCGAAGGAGCGTCATGCCGTCGTTCGCTGATCCGGCGCAGCAGCGCGAATCCCGCCCCGATCGGGTGACGTATGCCGCGTTGTCGCACGGACGGGACGAGGGGTCGCACGGACGGGACGAGGGCTGGGCCGACCGAGGCCCCGCGCCGACGGGCTCCACCGGCGCACCACCCCGTTCGCTGTTCACAATGGTGGCTGACGCGGCCGTCGTGTACCGGGAAGGGTACTCGCCGCTGCCTGCTGGTGGTCGTGCTGCTGCCGTGGAATGCCGGAATCTACGACCAGCTTGCCACCGGTGGTTTCTACGCACCGGGCGATCCGTCGACGCGGGCCGAGCGGCTGCTCGACGAGGAGTTCCCGGACGCGCCCCCGACGTCGCCATCATGCTGACGTCGGCCCCGGGTATCGACGGGCCGATCGCCGCCCGCCTGGGCCGGGAGCTCACCGGGCGGATTGCCGCGGAGCCGGGGGTGACCTCGGTGCTGTCGTACTGGCCGGGCGGGCCCAACGAGGCGAGCCCGCTGCTGCGTGCGAAGGACGGTCGGTCGGCCCTGATCGTGTTCCGGATCACCGGTTCCGAGGACCACATCCAGCACCGCCTGAACGCCCTGCACGACCGGTACGCCCACGACGGCCCGGGGGTCCAGGTCCGGTTCGGCGGGGCGCCCGCGGTCATGCGTGACGTGACCGAGCGCAGCCGTGTCGACCTGGCGCACGGTGAGCAGATCTCCGCTCCGCTGGTGTTCCTCGTGCTGCTCTACGCCTTCGGCACGGTCCCGGCTGCCCTGCTTCCGGTCCTGGTCGGCGTGGTGTCGGTGGTGTCGAGTCTCGTGCTGCTGCGGCTGGCGGCCACGCTCACTGACGTGTCGGTCTTCTCGGTGAACCTGACGACCGCCCTCGGATTCGGTCTCGCGGTCGATTACAGCCTGTTCATCCTGCGACGTTTTCGGGACGAACAGGACCGCGGGCTGCTCCCGGCGGCGGCGCTGCGCCGGACGCTGGAGACCGCCGGGCGCACGGTGTTCTTTTCCGGGGTGACGGTGGCGCTGTCCCTGACGGCCGCGCTGGTCTTCCCGATCTATTACCTGCGTTCGTTCGCCTTCGCCGGCATCATCGTCGTCGTCGCCTCGGAGGTGGCCGCACTGCTCGTGCTGCCCGCGGCGCTGATGGTCCTCGGTGACCGCATCGAGCGCGGCAACGTCCGGCTGGCGTTGTCACGCCTGAGACGCTCGGGGTCACGCCCGAGGCGCTCGGGTCGCCAGCGGTCCGGCGGCCACCGCGTGGGGGCCGCGGCGGCTGGCCGCGGCTGGTCGGCGCTGGCGCGGCGGGTCATGCGCCACCCGGTGTTCTTCGGTGGGGCCGCGATCTTCGTGTTGGTGCTGTGTGCCGCGCCGCTGCGCCACCTCAACCTCGCGCTGGCCGACGACACGGTCCTGCCGGCGACCGCGGAGGCTCACGTCGTCAATGACGCGATGCGGGAGGACTTCGTCGTCTGCCTGCCCTGCCAGATTCCGATCGTGGTGCCCGGAGTGGACGCGCGGGACCCGGGGAACGCCGAGAAGCTGACCGACTACGCGACCCGGCTGTCCGCGCTGCCGGGTGTTGCCCGCATCGACACCGTCACCGGCAGCTTCCTGCGGGGCGAGCGGGTCGGTGCGGTGCCGAAGACTCCGATGAGGTACGTCGGAACGCATCGCGGCGCCTGGCTGTCGGTGTGGCAGACCGACAGGTCTCCGCTGTCCGAGCCGGCGAAGGACCTGGTCCGGAGGCTGCAGGCGACACCGGCGCCGTTCGGCGTCCTCATCGGCGGACTCGCGCCACACTTCCTCGACACCTCGCATTCCATCAAGCGGAGTCTGCTACCGGCCTTCGCCGTCGTGATGACGGCGACCTTCATCCTGCTGTTCCTGTTCACCGGCAGCGTGCTCCTTCCGCTGAAGGCGATGTTCCTCAACACGCTGAATCTCGCCGCCACCGTCGGGCTGCTGGCGTTCGTCTTCCAGGACGGGCACCTGACCGGTCTTGTCGGCGACTTCCAGGTGTCGGGCACGCTGGAGATGACCAGCCCGGTCCTGATGTTTTTCATCGCGTTCGGGCTCAGCATGGACTACGAGATCTTCCTGCTCGCCCGCATCCGCGAGGAGTACCTGCGGACGGGAGACAACCACGATTCCGTCGCCCGTGGGCTGGGGGCGACCGGTCCACTGATCACGAGTGTGGCGCTCGCTCTCGTCGTGGTCATGGTCGCGTTGTCCGCATCGGACATCAGCATGATCAAACTGGTGGGTGTCGGGCTGACCGTGTCGATCGTGCTCGACGTGACCCTCGTCCGAGCGATCCTCGTCCCGGCGTTCATGGCCCTGGCGGGCGACTACAACTGGTGGGTTCCCGAGCCGTTGCGCCGTCTGCACGCGCGGTTCAGCCTGCGGGAGGACGGCGACGAAGCGGCCTCGCGCGCGGGGGACCTCGGGCTCGGGGGACCCCCCGACCCCGGCAACCGCATGACGACGAAGATCACTTATCGGCGGGGGCGGGGGGAACCCACCCGCTGGACCCGGCCTCCGGCCGGGCCGGCCCCGACCTGGCACTGCTACCTGCGCCCGCGGCGGCGCGCGGACGGTGGGCCCTTAGGATTCGGAATGAAATAACTTGTTCACTTCTGGGTCCTCGCGAGCCCGTGACCTGCGAAGACGCATATTGGCTTGCATTAATTACTTCATTACGAATTCTTACCGGCCATGATGGGTATCCGGGGTTTCGCACTCGACGGCATCCGCGTCGAAAGCTCATAGGTAGTAAACGCCAATCTTGGTCCTGGTCGGTATTCCCAGGAGCGGACGGCTCCTACGCGCCGCTGCGGGCCTGCGCGGTCCGCCTGCGGTTGGCCTTCTTGATCGCCTCGACGAGATCGTCCCTCGACATCGTCGATCGGCCGGGGATACCGAGCTCGCGGGCGAGCGCGCAGGTGCGTCGGCGAGGCGTTCGCGTCCACGCCCTCGGCGGTCGGCCCGCTGTGCCGGGAGGCGGGCGTCGGCGTGGCGGCCTGCTCGTCGGAGGGACCGGGCCGACCCTTCGGCCGCCAACGGTCCCCCACCTTCTCGTGGGTGTGCTTGAGGGCGGCAAAGGCCGCACGGTGGGCACGCGCACCCTCACCGTAGGTCTCCACCGTCGAGTCGTGGGTCTTCTTCCAGGTGCGGATGGCCTGATCGTCGGAGCGGGCGATGGTGGACGGAACATCGTCCCGCATCTCGTCGGCCTGCGCCTTCTTGTCGGTTTTATCGGTCTGCGCTTCTTCCCGACCATGGCACTCCTCCTCCCGAACGGATGCTCAGGTTTTCCCGAACGGATGCTTATGGACCTTCCCGTGACGCCGGGACGTATTCCCCGTCCCCGTTGCCGCCGGGTAGCTCGTGGTGGATCTCTTGGTGCCTTGATTCACAGGGTGAGGCATCGACTACCGTAGCGTGCCAATGTCTTGACCATGACGACCCGAAGGACGCCTCATGTCCCATGCCGCTGACCCGTTTCGCCGGCGTCGCCGTGAGCCCGGTCTGTCCCGGCGCGGAATTCTCGGTCTCGCCGGTGCCGGTCTGGGTGGATGGGCGGAGACGCTGCTCGACGCCGCGCCGAGCAGCGCGTCCGCTGGCCCGGCCGGGCCACCGGCCGCAGGGGTCCGACCCGGTGCGGAAGCGCGGGCCCTCTCGGCGCCGGGGACGCGTGTCGTGCTCGTGCCCCGGACCCTGGCCGCCGTGACGAGGGGAGTGGGGCCCGCGACGTCGGATTTCGACATCGGTTACGTGGCCGTCCGATGGACCCGTGACGGGAAGGATCGCGCGGCGGATGGCCGGGCCGGTCCCGGGGGTGCCGGCACGGGGACCGCCGGGACCGCCGGTGCCGCCGGTGCCGCTTCTCGGGGCGCCGAGATCCGGCTGCGCCAGCCGGGGGGGTGGGTTCGACGCATGGCGGCCGCTGGCGGTCGGCTGTCCGGTGGATCGGGACGACCCGCCGGCCGGGGGGAGGAGCGCCGCCGTGCTGGTCGCCGCGCACCGCGCGACCGGCTACGAACTGTGGTTGCCACCCGGCGCGACGTCCGTGACGTCCACCGCCCTGAACACGACGTCGGGGCCGTTGCAGCGGTTAACGGCACCCATTGTGTCCGCCTACGTCGCCCTTTCCGCGATCTCGGCTTCGCGCGCCGCCCGGTCGCCGGGGCTCTTCGCCGCGCCCAGATCGTCGCCGCCGCCCCGTGTCGCGACCGCGTCCGGGGTGTCGGCGGTCCCCGCCGCGCCGGTCGCCCCCGTCCGGCTGCCGGCGACGCTCGACTTGCGCTACCTGCCCCGGGCCGCGTGGGGCGCGGACGAGTCGCTGCGGCTGTCCCCCTCACCCGGCAGCGGTTGGAAACCGACGTACCACCCGGGCCAGGTTGTCACGGTTCATCACACGGTGACGCCCAACGACGATCCGAACCCCGCCGCCACCGTGCGGGCGATCTACCACTTCCATACGGTCGAGCGGGGATGGTCGGACATCGGGTACCACCTCCTCATCGACGAGGCAGGCACGCTCTACGAGGGCCGGTGGTCGGGAACGGAGAGCGTTCCCGACCACCGGGAGGACGGCTACGTGGTGACGGGTGCGCACCTGGCGGACTTCAACGCCGGCAACGTCGGCGTCGCGCTGCTCGGTGACCTGCGGACGCGCACCCCCACCGCCGCCGCCCGTCGCACGCTCGTCCTGGTGCTGCTCGCGTTGACCGGAGCGCATCATCTCGACCCGCTCGGCACCGTCCACTACGTCCATCCGGTGAGTGGCAGGCGTCGTACCGTCCCGGCCGTTAGCGGGCACCGCGACTGGATGGCCACCGAATGTCCGGGCGGCGCGGCCTACACCGCCCTGGCAGGTGTGCGGACGGACGTCGCCCGGCAGCTGATGTGAGGTTCACCGGCTGGTGCCCCGCCGGGTGACGGGGTGGGCCGTGGACGGGCTCAGGGGCGCCAGCCGGCATAGACCGCGAACCTGCCGTGCTTGGCGACGCAGTCGACCGGCGCGAATCCGGCGTCGGCCAGCCAGTCGAGCTGGTCGGCGAGCGGCGCGCACCGATCGAAGGACATCCGCCGCAACGCGGCCTGCCACTCGGCGTCGTCTGAACCCGCCGCCCGAGCCTGCCGTTCGTGCATGTCCTCGTACTGCCGGGTCAGGGCGGCAGTCGGGCCGTTGACCTGCTCGAGGTTGACGAACAGCCCACCCGGCCACAGGACGTCGCGCACCCGGCGGAACAGGTCGCGCTTGCCGGGGTCGTCGAGGTGGTGGATGGCCAGCGCCGAGACGACCGCGTCGAACGGGCCGGTCGGCAGGGCGGAGGCGAGGTCCGCGACGGTGACGGCCTTGATCGAGCCGGCGGACAGCCGCGCCCGGGCCTTGGCCAGCATCGGCGCGGCGCCGTCGAACAGGTGAAACCGGACGTCGGGGACGGCCGCGGCGGCCAGCAGACCGGTGCCCGCGCCGAGGTCGAGCACCGCCGGTTGGGCGCCACCCTGGCGCGCCACCAGGTCGCCGACCGATCCGTACAGCAGGTCGAAGGAGGGGACGAGCCGGCGGCGCTCCCCGTCGTAGGTCTCGGGATCCCAGCCCGGCGTCTCGGAATATGAGATTACTATCTCATCCATTGGACAATCATACGGTCGGGACCGGCTGCGCACCCGAACTTCCCGCGCGGGCCTGACGTATCGCACGTCACATTTCCGCCTCCTTCTTGACGCGGCAACGTTCTCTTACTCAGAGTGAAAAGTGTGCGCACATCTCCATTGCTGACGTGCCGCCGCTGCATCGACTACGGGCGCGCTGAGACCAGCCGTTGTCGCTGACGGCCCCGCGCTGTCCCCCGATCGGGCCCGTCCCCGGCACCTTCGTGGCCGGAGTTCCGGGCGCGCCCTCAGCGCCACTACCCGCGCACCATCGTTTCCGGCGCCGATCTCGGTGCGGTGAGGCAGCGCCCGACGCCGTCCACCGTCCGTCGCCCGGCCACCCACCGTCTGAGGAGATCCCGATGCGCCGCATGTTGGATCCGACCCGATGACCGCCCTCGCGGAGCTGTGTCTCGCCGTCGCTCTGGACGGAGCCGGGTGGCATCCGGCGGCCTGGCGGGAGCCCGATGCCCGCCCGGCCGAGCTGTTCACCGCCCGCTACTGGACCGACCTCGTCCTGGAAGCCGAACGCGGGTTGGTCGACTTCGTCACCATCGAGGACTCCCTCGCCCTGCAGACCTCCCGTCTCGACGGCCCCGACGGGCGTACCGACCAGGTCCGCGGCCGCCTGGACGCCGTCCTGACCGCCGCCCGGGTCGCCCCCCTGACCAGCCACATCGGCCTCGTCCCCGCAGTCACCACCACCCACACCGAGCCGTTCCACATCTCCAAGGCCATCGCCACCCTGGACTACACCAGCACTGGCCGCGCCGGGGTGCGCGTCCAGGCTCTGCGCCCCGGCGAAACTCCCCACCTCGGCCGACGCGACCTCCCCACCATCGCCGACTACCAGACCCCCCAGGCCCAGGCGGTCATCAGCGACCTGTTCGACGAGGCCGCCGACTACGCCGAGGTCCTACGCCGGCTGTGGGACAGCTGGGAAGACGACGTCGAGATCCGCGACACCGCCACCGGACGGTTCATCGACCGCGACAAACTGCACTACATCGACTTCGAAGGCCGCTGGTTCTCCGTCCGCGGGCCCTCCATCGTCCCCCGTCCGCCCCAGGGCCAGCCGCTGGTCACCGCCCTGGGCCACACACCATTTCCTACCGGCTCGCCGCCCGCGCCGCCGACGTCGCTTACATCACCCCGCACACCGCCGCCGACGCCCGGGCGATCGTCGGCGAGATCCGCGCCGAACAGGCCGCGGCCGGACGCGCCGACGACACCCTGCACGTCTTCGCCGATCTCGTCGTTCTCCTCGACGCCTCCGCGGAGCAGGCCGCCGAACGGCGCGGTCGTCTCGATGCCCGTGCCGGTGAGCCCTACACCTCCGACGCGCTGATCTTCGCCGGTACCCCCGGCGACCTCGCCGACCTTCTCCTCGACTGGCGATCCACCGGGCTGACCGGGTTCCGACTACGCCCGGCCGCCCTTCCCCACGACCTCGAAGCCATCACCCGCGGGCTCGTCGGTGAACTCCACCACCGTGGCGCCTTCCGCACCGCCTACCAGGCCACCACCCTGCGCGGCCACCTCGGCCTGCCGCGACCCGCCAACCGCTACGCCACCGTCTGATCGTTGATCCGACTCTCGGCGGCGGACGTCACGCAGGATTCCGGAGGACCCCCGATGAGCAGGCCGATCAAGCAGATCCACCTGGCTGCGCACTTTCCCGGAGTGAACAACACGACGGTGTGGAGTGATCCGCAGGCGGGCAGCCAGATCGAGTTCAGCTCCTTCGCCCACCTGGCCCGGACCGCGGAGCGGGCGAAGTTCGACTTCTTCTTCCTGGCCGAGGGGCTGCGCCTGCGTGAGCAGAACGGGCGCATCCACGATCTCGACGTCGTCGGCCGGTCGGACACCTTCACCGTGCTCGCGGCGCTCGCCGCGGTGACCGAACGGCTGGGGCTGGCCGGCACCATCAATTCCACATTCAACGAGCCCTACGAGGTCGCCCGGCAGTTCGCCAGCCTCGACCATCTCTCCGCCGGTCGGGCCGCGTGGAATGTGGTCACGTCGTGGGACGCGTTCACGGGGGAGAACTTCCGCCGCGGTGGCTACCTGCGGGAGGAGGACCGTTACGCCCGCGCCGAGCGGTTCCTGCGCACGGCGTGGGAGCTGTTCGACTCCTGGCACGGCGACGAGATCGTGGCCGACAAGGAGTCCGGGGTCTTCCTGCGGACGCCGCGGCCGGGCGCGTTCGACCTGCACGACGCGTTCTTCGACATCAGCGGCCACTTCAACGTGCCGCGCGGCCCGCAGGGCCGGCCGGTCATCTTCCAGGCCGGCGACTCGGGAGCCGGCCGCGAGTTCGCCGCCTCGTCCGCCGACGCGATCTTCAGTCGGCACAGCACGTTCGACGCGGGCCAGGCCTTCTACGCCGACATCAAGGGCCGCCTGGCCCGCCACGGCCGCAGACCCGAGCAACTGGTGGTCCTGCCGGCGGCGACCTTCGTCCTCGGCGACACCGACGCCGAGGCGCGGGAACGGGCCGGCGTGATCCGGCGCCAGCAGGTCAGCGGGGCGACGGCGATCCTGTTCGCCGAGCAGCTCTGGAACCGCGACCTCTCCGGCTACGACCCGGACGGCCCGGTGCCCGAGGTCGACCCGGTACCGGGGGAGAACACCATCTCGAAGGGCCGGGCCAGCGTGCGGATGTTCGACGACCGGCAGGCGACCGTCCGGCAGTGGCGCGAGCTCGGCGAGGCGAAGAAGCTCTCGCTGCGCGAGGTGGTCATCGAGGTCACCGGACGGCAGTCGTTCATCGGTTCGGCCGCCACTGTAGCCGAGACGATCAACAAGTTCGTCCAGGAGAACGCCAGCGACGGGTTCATCCTCGTCCCGCACATCACCCCGGGCGGGCTGGATGAGTTCGCCGACACGGTCGTGCCGCTGCTCCAGGAGCGCGGCGTATTCCGCACCGACTACTCGGGGACGATGCTGCGCGAGCACCTCGGCCTCGCTCCGCTCGGGTAACGGGCTGCCCGGTCGGGCTGCCCGCCCGGCCCGCTCGGCCCGCCGTCTCGAACTCCTCGCCGGCGGTGTTGTCTTCGGTACCTGAAACTCACAGGTACCTGAAAGTATGATGTTGCTCGCGTCACGCTCGGGAGGAGGGGCGCATGGAACGGGTGGCCGCGGTGAACACGGCGACGGCGGTCGCTCATGTTCTGCGGGAGGAGATTCTCAGCCGGCAGGACGGCGACCTGTACCTCGGCCAGGAGAACGAGCTGCTGGCCCGGCTCGGCGTCAGCCGGCCGTCGCTGCGTCAGGCGGTGCGGCTGTTGCAGGCCGAGGGGATCCTCACCGTCCGCCGGGGTCATCACGGCGGTCTGTACGGGCAGCGGCCGGACGCGGCCGGGGTCGCCCACATGGCGTCGGTCTTCCTGCGCACCCGTCGGGCCTCGTTCGCCGACCTCAGCGCGACCCACGCCCTCATCGCCACCGAATGCGCCCGGCTCGCCGCGCTCAATCCGGATCCGGCCGAGCGGGGTCGGCTGCTGACCTTCGTCGACAGCGCCGTCGACAGCGCCGTCGGCGGTGCCGTCAACGCCGCCGTTGACGGCACCGCCGGTGGGGATGCCCGCGACCATGCCCGGACCCGGGCGCAGTGGGGCGTGCTGCTCGCCGAGATCGCCCGCAGCCCCACCCTTCAGCTCTTCGAGGACGTGCTCGGCTCGCTGTCGCAGTACCCGGCCTCGCGGCCGTTCCTGCCTGACCCCGCCAGCGTCGCCCTGGCCTGGGAGCAGTGCCGGTGGATCGCCGAGGCGGTGCGGGACGGCGATGCCGACACCGCCGCCGCACTGTGCCGTGAGCACGGGGACGCGATGGCCCGCTACCTTCGCGACCAGCCGGAGGATCTCCTCGGCTGGTGAGCCGTCCGGGGCCGGGTCCATGCCGCCGCCTGGTCACGGTCCGCGCGTCGTCTCGCTGGGGGGCTACGGCGCCGCCTCGGTCCAGCGGGCCGCTCAGTCCAGCAGGCCGCTCTGCCGGGCGGCGTGCACGGCTGCCGTACGGTTACGGACCCCCATCTTGCGCATGATGCTGCGCATGTAGGTCTTCACGGTCTCGGCGCGGATCGTGAGGTGCTCCGCCGCCTCGACGTTGGAGCAGCCAGTGGCCACGAGGGTCAGCACCTCCATCTCCCGCAGGGTGAGGCGGAAGGGCGGCGGCTTCGGCGGGCCGGGCGTGACGACCGGTTCGTTGCGCAGCAGGGAGTAGATGTGCAGGATCTGCCGCCGGAGATGGGGGGCCGTCATCTGGGCGCTCAGCTCCAGCAACTCGATCTGGGCCAGGCGGACCCGCTCCCGCTGCGTGCGAGAGTCGGGCGGCTGTCCATCGGCGACGAATGGTCCCGGTGCGCGGTCAAAGCCGGCAGGGGTCATCGTCCGGTGCAGGCGCACCTGCATCGGGATCGAATCCGATGCCACTGGGCCCATTATGCTCCTCTCCCTATCCACGTCGATAACCCAGCTACCTCCGGATGGGCGCCCCCGGACAACCAGGCGCGTACCGGTGTATTCATGAAGGGGCGGTCGGTCCCGGGATCAGCCGTACACCACCTTTGTGTGATGTCTTCCATGATCCGGTCGCGGGTGAAGTGGGCACACTGCCACGTCGGCTCCGCTCCAGGCTGGCCGTCCGTCTTCGTCGGATGCCCGCTGCCGGCTACATCGAAAAGGTTATCTCCTTGCTCCGGCCGGTCGTCAATGGTGTTGCTCCCATGCCAAGAACATACTGCTCCCCCCGGCCGGAAGGCCCGAGGGTAGTCTTGAATGCTACCCCGAAAGGGGCTCCTTCGGGGGCGTCATGCCACGTCGCCGCACCAAAGTACCCCTCGGTTTGAGGTGGCGCGAAGGAAATTCCTGGAGGCAGGCGGGAACCCGCACGTCAGCGGGTTGACGGCGGGCAGCGTAAACGGCCTCGGGGGTTATCCGATGAGCCCGCCGGGTTAATAGGTGGGACGACGGCGGATGATGTGGGCGGATGCACGGGAATCCGCGCGGGTGGATGGTAGGAATAGGCCGGACTGGCCGTGGCGGCCGCGGCCACACCCGGCCCGAGTTAGCCGGTCGGAGCCACCCGGCCCGAGCTCGCCGGCCCGCTCTTCTTCCCCACCGAGCCGCGTCCGCTGACCGGCTTGTCGATCCCCCTCGTCCTGGGGCACGCGTTAGGCGGCACCGTGGTCGACAGGGGCGATGGTGTCGGTTCGGTCGTCGTGGGCGACCGGGCCACGGGCGAACCGATCTACCGCTGCGGGCAGTGCCCGCCGTGCCGGGCCGGCCGGTACAACGTCTGCCGCCAGATCGGCTTCCACGGGCTGATGGCCGACGGCGGCATGGCGGCATGGCGGAGTTCACTATCGGCCGGGCGATCGCGTTGCGCCTCGCGGCGGACGGCGCGGACATCGCCGAAAAGCTCGGCGGCCACCTGGGCCTCGGCAAGGGGCAGGCGCTCGAGCAGTACGCCGCCGGGATCCCGCTCGGCCGCGGGCAGATACCCGAGGAGGTGGCCGCCTTCGTGTCCTATCTGGCCGGTCCGGACTCCGCTTACATGACCGGGCAGTCGGTGGTGATCGACGGTGGTCTCGTGATGCGCTGAAAGGCGGGTTTCCGCTCGAGCCGGCGGGTCAGGAGTGGATGACGGCCCGGCCGGTCATCGACTCGGGCAGGATCCGTACCCAGTGCGGATGCTTGACGCGGTCCGCCCAGGGCTTGAGTCCCAATGCCATTTCCGCTAACCGGCCCGTCCGCGGTCGCCGACGGTGGCGGCCTGCTGGCGACGGTCTTCACCGTGGAGATCTGAGCCCGGCGAGATGCTCGGCGAGCAGCTCGACGAGATGCCGCCCGCGCCGGGCGGCGACGTGTTCGGCCTGGGCCCGGCAGGAGAATCCGTCGGCGAGCAGCACGGTGCCCGCGGGAGCCGAGGCGATCGCCGGGCCCAGGGTGCGGGCGGCGATCGCCATCGACACGTCGTAGTGCCCGGCCTCCATGCCGAAGTTGCCGGCCAGGCCGCAGCACCCGGCGAGGACGGTGACGTCCGCGCCGGCCACCGCCAGCAGGCCGCGGTCGGCGGCGAATCCCATGACCGCGTGCTGGTGGCAGTGCGGCTGGGCGAGGACGCGCACCCCGTCGAGGCGCGGCGGAGTCCAGCCGACGGTGTCGCCGAGCAGCTCCGCGAGGGTACGCACCGCACCGGCGACCAGCGCGGCGGCGGGGTCGCCCGCGAGCAGCTCGACGAGGTCGCCGCGCAGCACCGCCGTGCAGGACGGTTCCAGACCGACGATCGGCGTCCCGGCCCGGGCGTACGGCGCGAGGCGGTCGACGGTCGTCCGCAACCGGCGGCGCGCGCCGTCGAGCTGGCCGGTGGTGATCCAGGTGAGACCACAGCACGCGGGGCCCGGCGGCACGATCACCCGGTAGCCGGCGTCCGCCAGCACTGCCACGGCGGCTCGGCCGACCTCGGGGGAGAAGGCCTCCGTGAACGTGTCGATCCACAGCATCACCTCCCGGCTGTGGGCCTCGCGTCTGTGGGCCGCTTGCCCGTCGGCCGCTTGCCCGTCGGCCGCTTGCCTGTCAGCCGCTTGCCTGTCAGCCGCTTGCCTGTCAGCCGGCCGCCCGTCAGCCAGGTACCCGTTTCCCCGGTCCGGGCCGCCGTGCTCGCGCCACCAGCGGCTGAACGGTTGCCTGGCGAAGGCCGGCACCTCGCGGCGCACGTCCATGCCCCCCACCCGCAGCAGCAGCCGTCGCACCGCCGGTCCGGCCAGCACCGCGTTGACCAGGCGTGGCGCCCGCCCGGCGACCCGGGCCCAGCGGGGCAACCAGCCGAGCACGTAATGGCTGACCGGCCGGAGCCGATGCCGGTAGGCGCGGAACAGCACCTCGGACTTGTACGTCGCCATGTCCACCCCGGCCGCGCAGTCGCGCGCGCACGCCTTGCACGACAGGCACAGGTCGAGCACCTCGGCCACCTCCGGGGCCCGGGCGCCCCCGGCACCTCCGCGGACCAGCGAGCCGTTCGCCATCTCCTGCAGCACCCTGGCCCGGCCGCGGGTGGAATCCTTCTCGTCGCGCGTCGCGAGGTACGACGGGCACATGAAGCCGCCGGCCGTCGGCGTGTCGGCCCGGCAGGTGCCCAGCCCGACGCAGCGGTGGACGGCCCGCCCGAACTCCCCCGCGTCGGCGGTGAAGGCGAATCCGCTGCTGGCGGGCAGCGGGCGAGCCGCCGGCAGGCGCAGGTCGGCGTCGATCGGCCTCGGCCGGACCAGCACACCCGGATTGAGAAGATCGTCCGGATCGAACAGGGCCTTGAAACCGGCGAAGACGCCGAGCGCGGCCGGCGAGTACATCCTGGCCAGCAGCTCACCGCGGGCCCGGCCGTCCCCGTGCTCACCGGATATCGAGCCGCCGTAGGAGGCGACCAGGTCGGCGGCCTCGGTCAGGAACGGGCGCAGGCGCCCCGGGGCGTCCGCCAACGGTAGATCAAGCCGGATGTGCACGCAGCCGTCCCCGAAGTGTCCGTACGGCACCCCGTCGATCCGGTGCGCACGCAGCAGGTCCTCGAAGTCACGCAGGTAGGCCCCCAGGCGCTGCGGCGGCACGGCCGCGTCCTCCCAGCCGGGCCAGGCCGGTTCCCCCGCCGCGGTCCGCCCGGCGAGACCCGCGCCGTCCTCGCGGATCCGCCAGAGGGCGCGGGTCTGCGGGCCGGTGGGCAGCACCCGGGTGGCCCTCGTG
>NZ_CDWTNB010000019.1:0-35899 GCF_977947065.1 Frankia sp. CgJB1 | reverse complement strand
TTGAGGCCAATGGTGGCGCATGGGTGGCAGCGAGGTCGATACCTTCGAGCGGGAATTCGCTGCCTACCATGGGGCCAGCCACGCCCTCGCCGTAACCAACGGGACGCATGCGTTGGAGCTCGCGTTGCAGGTCCTGGGGGTCGGACCTGGCAGTGAGGTCATCGTGCCGGCGTTCACCTTCATCTCCTCCTCGCAGGCGGCCCAGCGCCTCGGCGCGGTGGCCGTGCCGGTCGACATCGACCCGGACACGTACTGCATCGAGGTCACCGCCGCGGCAGCTGCGGTGACCCCACGCACTCGGGCGATCATGCCGGTGCATATGGCGGGCCAGGTCTGCGACATGGACGCCCTGGCGAAGCTGTCCGCGGATGCCGGGGTCCCGCTGATCCAGGACGCGGCGCACGCGCACGGTGCGCAGTGGCAGGGTAAGAAGCTCGGTGAGCTGGGCTTGGTGGCGGCGTTCAGCTTCCAGAACGGCAAGCTCATGACCGCCGGTGAGGGCGGCGCCGTCACCTTCCCCGACGCCGAGCTGCACGAACTCGGCTTCCTGCGGCACAGTTGCGGGCGGCCACGCACGGACCGCCGGTACTTCCACCAGACCTCCGGGTCGAATTTCCGGCTCAACGAGTTCTCCGCCGCGGTCCTGCGTGCCCAGCTCGGCCGCCTGGCCGGCCAGATTGACACGCGTGAGGAGCGTTGGCCGGTGCTGGCGGGGGCGCTTGCCGACATCCCGGGCGTCGTCCCGCAGGGCCGCGACGACCGGTGTGACCGCAATCCGCACTACATGGCAATGTTCCGGTTGCCCGGGTTCAGTGAGGAGCGCCGCAACGCGTTCGTCGACGCCCTTGTGGACCGCGGGCTGCCCGCTTTCGCCGCGTTCCGGGCGATCTACCGGTCCAACGGCTTCTGGGAGACCGGCGCCCCGGACAAGGCGGTGGACGAGATCGCGAAGCACTGCCCGAACACCGAGGCAATCAGCGCGGACGGCATCTGGCTGCACCACCGGACGTTGCTCGGCACCGAAGAACAGATGCACCAGGTCGCGGCCATCGTGGCCGAGACCCTGGCCGAATTGTGAGCCGAGGCGAGACCGGGAACCCCACGCGGACTCCGCTGCGGATCGCCGTGGTGGGGCTGGGCTGGGCCGGCCGGTCGATCTGGCTTCCCCGGCTGCGAGAACACCCGGAGTTTGTTGTGGTCACGGCCGTCGATTCCGATTCCGAGGCTCGCCGGGCGGCGGCCGGGGCCGACCCGGGCTTGGCCGTGCTCGCCGACGTCGACGAGATCGACCGGACTCAGGTCGACCTTGCGGTCGTGGCGGTGCCCAACCACCGGCACGCCGACATCGCCGCCCGGCTGCTGAGCGCCGGTGTTCCGGTTTTCTTGGAGAAGCCGGTGTGCCTGAGCTCGGCCGAGGCCGACCGGCTCGCGGCGGCCGAGCGCGCGGGCGACGCCATCCTGCTCGCCGGGAGCGCCGCGCGGTACCGGGCGGACGTCAGCCGGCTCTACGAGCTCGCCGACGGGCTCGGTGCCATCCGGCACGTCGATCTCGCCTGGATCCGGGCGCGGGGCATTCCCGACGCCGGCGGCTGGTTCACCCGGCGGGACCTCTCCGGCGGCGGGGCCCTGGTCGACCTCGGCTGGCACCTGCTCGACACTCTACATCCCGCTGCTGGTCAGCGTCCGTTTCCAGCAAGTGGTCGGGACGATCTCGGATGACTTCGTCAGCGATGGCTCCTGGGCAGCCTCCTGGCGTCACGACGATGGCACCGGGCCGGCCGTCGGCATCGACGGTGACGTCGAGGACACCGCACGTGGCTTCCTGGTCACCGAGAACGGGGTCTCGGTGTCGTTGCGGGCGAGCTGGGCCTCGCACGAGGCCCGGGACGTCACCCTGATCAACGTCGAGGGCGCCGCGGGCACCGCGTCGCTGCGCTGCACGTTCGGTTTCGGCCCGAACCGGCAGGATCATTCGATCCTGACCCGCACCCGGGCCGGCGAGACCATGGCGGTGCCTGTGCCCGCCGAACCGATCGGGACGGAGTACCGCCGTCAGCTCGACGAACTGCCCGGGCTGCTGGCGGATCCCGCGTCCCGGGGGCGGGCGATCGAGGAGGTTCGCCCGACCATCGCCGCCATCGAGAGGTTCTACGAGTCCGCGCGCTCGCACCGGTCCGTCGCGCTGCTCGCGCACGCGACTCGCTGAGGCCACGCGGCCACCACCTGTGTCACACGACCTGCGTCACGAATATCGAACGGCACCCAACGCCGAGTCCGGGGGGCACGTGGGAACTGAGCTGAAACCCTGGTCTGCCATGACCACCACCGGGACCGGGGCAGCGTCCGGAGCGCGGAAACGTGCGGTCATCGTCGATCTCGACGGGGTGCTGGTCGACAGCTTCGGAGTGATGCGACAGGCGTTCACGATCGCCTACGCCGAGGTCGTGGGTCCCGGCGAGCCCCCGTTCGAAGAGTACAACCGGCACCTGGGACGGTACTTCCCGGACATCATGCGGATTATGAATCTGCCGCTGGAGATGGAGGAGCCGTTCGTCCGCGAGAGCTATCGGCTGGCCCACCAGGTGGTGCTTTTCGAAGGGATCGCCGCGCTGCTGCGGACCCTGCACGAGCGCGGCCTCGGGCTCGCGGTCGCCACCGGCAAGGCCGGTCCACGGGCCCGGCACCTGCTGGGTGAGCTCGACATTCTGCCGATCTTCAATTATGTCATCGGCTCTGATGAGATCGCCGGTCCCAAACCGGCGCCGGACATCGTGAACCGGGCACTCGAACTGTTGGGCGTGGCGCCGCGTGAGGCGATGATGATCGGGGACGCGGTCGCCGACCTGGAGAGCGCGCGTGCGGCCGGCGTGATGGCGGTGGCCGCGCTGTGGGGCGAGGCGGACGGCGCCGAGCTGGTCGCGGCCGAGCCGGACGCGGTGCTGCGCCGGCCCGCGGAGTTGCTGTCCCTTCTCCGGCCGCACCCGGTCGAACCCGCCGGCACCGCCGGTGTCCCCGCGGCTCAGGCCGGCCGACCGATCCTCGCCGGCGACTGAGCCGCCAGGAGCGCTCCGAACAGGGAGGACAGGCCGCCCAGCAGCGCCGGGCGGATGGGCGCGGGCGGATGTCCCGGGCGGGCAAGGGCCTGGGCATGCTCGGCGACCGCCTGCGGAAATCCAGGCAGGCCGGCCGCGAACCCGCCGCCGACCACCGCCATCGCGGGATGCAGCAGTTCGGTCAGCCCGACGACGGCCGTGGCGATCGCCGCGGCGCTCTCGCCCACTGTCCGCACCGCCCAGGGGTCGGCCGCGAGCCAGGCTGCGCGCAGGTCCGCGAAGGTCACCTCCGCACCACGCCGCTGGGCGGCCCGGTGCAGGGTGGCCGGCCCGGATGCGGTTGCCTGCACACATCCGCGGTGGCCGCAGTCACAGCTGGGCCCGCCGGACGAGATGATCAGATGTCCGATCTCGCTGGAGCCGCGACCGGGCCCCGGGCAGGACCGGCCGCCGAGCACGATCCCGCCGCCGACGCCCGTCCCGACCCCCAGGTAGACCACGTTCTCACAGCCGGCCGCGTCCGCCTCCGCGAGCGCGGCCAGATCGCCGTCGTCGCCGCAGACCACGGTGGTGCCCGGCAGCAGATCCCGCAGCGCGGCGCCGAGGTCGAGCCCGGTCCAGGCCGGCCGGCCCGGCCATGTTGTGACCCGGCCGGCGGCGTTGATGGTTACGGGCATCGCCACGCCGACGGCGTCGACCCGACCGCCCCATCGGGCGGTCAGCGCGGCAACGTGTGCGGCGAGATCGTCGATGTCCTGGGTGGCGGTCGCCGACGGCGACCACTGGAAGGTTGTCTCCACCGGCCTGACGCGATCGTCCGGTCCGTCCGGTCCGTCCGGCCTGGCCGACCTGCTCGTCGCCTCCCGTCGGGTCCGCCCCGGCCTGTGCGGCCTCGATGCGCAGCGCGACCTTGGTGCCGCCCACGTCGATACCCAGACAGCCGGTTGGAGGTTGTGCACGCATGAGCCCTCGCAGATCGTCAGGCGGGTGCCGCCGGGACGAGATCGAAGAACGAGCGGTAGAAGCCGATCTGGTGGGCGAGCATGTGGATGCCCGGATGGGTCGGCAGGCCGAGTGCGGCCGCGGCCCGCAGCAGGCGGGTGTCGGGCGGTTTCATGATGATGTCCGCCACGACGCAGCCCGCCGCGAGCCCGTCCAGCGGGAAGGGGAGCGGATCGTCTGGACGCAGGCCGAGCGGCGTGGCGTTCACCGCGAGATCGACATCGTGCAGCAGGGGTGCCGCGACGCCGACGGCGCGGCCCGGCCAGTGCTCGTCGAGGCGGGCGAGCAGGCCGTCGCGCTTCTCCCGGTCCGGATCGTAGATCGACAGCCGCGTGCTGCCGGCGTCGAGCAGCGCGGCCGCGATGGCGCTGCCGGCGCCGCCCGCGCCCACTAGCGAGACCCGCGTTCCGGCCACCGGGCGTCCGGCGGCCGTCAGCCCCCGGACGAATCCCGCTCCGTCGAAGTTGTCGGCCTGCCAGCGCCCGGACGAGCCGCGGCGCAGTGCGTTGGCGCTCCCGCTGATCGCGGCCGCCGGACTGCGTTCGTCGGCGAGGGCGCAGGCGGCGACCTTGTGCGGAATCGTGATCAGGATGCCGTCCAGGTTCTCGATGCGCCGGAGTCCATCGAGTACGGCGGGGAAGTCCGCCGGCCGGGCGTGCACCGGTACGAGGACGGCGTCGAGCCCGAGTTCGTCGAACAGCGGATTAAGTAACGACGGCGCCTGTACCTGCTTGACGGGATCCCCGACGACGGCGAACAGGCGGGTGGTGCCCGTGATGGCACGCGGGGCCGGTGGCATGGGCGTCAGGCCAGCGGCCCGCGCGGCATGTCGCCGAGCGTCTTCATGACCAGATCTTCCGGAATGTCGCCCACCAGCTGTGGGCCGTCCGCGCCGTCGAGCACGAAGGTGAGGCCGGTGTTCGTCGACTTCTTGTCCAGACGCATCACGGCGACGAGCTCGGCGGCGTCCGCCTCAGTGGGCAGTGCCGTCGGCAGCCCGTACCCGCGGACCACGTCCAGGTGCTCGCGGACCCGATCGTCCCCGATCCGGCCGAGCTCCCCGGCGAGACGGCCGGCGAATACGGTGCCGATCGCCACCGCCTCACCGTGGCGCAGCGCGAAGTCGGTGGCGCGCTCCAGGGCATGCCCTAGGGTGTGGCCGTAGTTGAGGATGTGGCGCAGGCTCGAGTCCCGTTCGTCCCGGGCGACGACGGCGGCCTTGAGCGCCACGCTGGCGGCGATCTGCTCCGTCACCGGCAGACCGCGTAGGTCCCCGGTGCCGATGAAGTGGGCCCGCGCGATCTCGCCGTAGCCGTTGATCCACTTCCGCTGGGGCAGGGTCCGCAGGTAGTCGGTGTCGCAGAGGACGGCGCTGGGTTGCCAGTAGGCGCCGAGGAGGTTCTTGCCGGCGGGCAGGTTCACCGCCGTCTTCCCGCCGACGCTCGCGTCCACCTGGGCGAGCAGGGATGTCGGGAGGTGTACCACCGCCACGCCGCGGTGGTACAGCGCCGCAGCGAGCCCGACGACGTCCGTGGTGGTCCCTCCGCCGCAGGAGATGACGACGTCTGACCGGGTCAGCCCGAAAGCCGCGAACCGGCCGCAGAGCGCCTCGACGTTCGACAGGTTCTTGTCCGTCTCGCCGTCCCGTGCGGCCAGCCGCAGCACCGGCACGCCCGGGTCGGGGACCGCGTCCTGCGGCCGCGCCGAGACGATGACGGCCCGCCGGGCGCCGATCCGCGCGACGATGTCGGGCAGGATTCGGCGGACCCCGGGACCGATATCGATCGGATAGCTGCGTGAGCCGAGGTCCACCGAGACCCGTCGATGATCGGCGGTGATCCGCTCGATCGGGCTTGTCCGCTGCGCTGTGAGCATGCCCGTCAAGGTGTGCCTTCCGGATCCGCGGTCGCGTGCTAGCGCCTGCCTGGTGCGTTGCGGTGGTGCGTTGCAGTGGTGTGTTGCGGTGGTTCTGCACGGGCCGCCGCGGCAATTCTGCCGCGCCCGGGAGTCGCCCCCCTTCCGTCGGGTCGGGTGTGAGCCATCGCACCTCCTCCCGTTCGTCTTCGTCGCTCGCGCGCGCTGCCGACGCCCCGCGTGGGTCGCTGCCCCGCGTGGATCCGTGCCCTCGCGTGGATCCGTGCCCCGCGCGAATTGATGCATGGTGCACGCAGAGTAGGGTCGTGTGGTGGGTTCAGACGACGGCGCGAGGCTCGCGGCAGCGCTCGGACTTCTCCTCACCCGGCCGAATCGGACGCGTCTGTTCGGGGAGCTGCTCTCTTCGGCGGACGTCGGACTCGACGAGGCTGTCTACCCCGTGCTCAACGGTCTGGCCCGCACGGGCCCGACCACGGCGCGCAAGCTGAGCATGGAGATCGGCATCGACCGTTCGGTGGTGAGTCGGCACAGTGATCGTCTCGAGGCGCTCGGGTTGCTGCGCCGTTCGGCCGATCCCGATGACGCCCGCGCGGTCCGCCTGACGCTCACCGACGAGGGCCGGGCCGCCATCGATCGCTCTCGGCGTCGGCTGGCTGACGTCTTCCAGCGCATGCTCGACGACTGGCCCGCCGAGGACGCGCGCGCCTTCGTCGCCGGCATGGAGCGCTTTGTCGCGGAGGGCGCGCTCAAGCCCGCGGGGCGACCTGGATACGCCCGCGGAACATCGGGAGGCCCGCACCCACAGAGAGACCGCCCGGCTCGGGGGGTGCCGGGCGGCCTCGATTGATGATGACATTTGGATGGCCGCCGAGACAAGTCCGCGAGGACGGCAGGTTTCGGACAATAATCACCAACCGTCCCGTCCGGCGCCCTCGGGGATGAGTTCGATCAGTAGTCCGGAACCCGCGTCGAGATAGGCCTGTCGCGGGTTCCGCGCGTCCGGCCGGAGCTGCTCGACCAGGCATCCCGCGGCGACCGCCCGGTGCAGGCACGCCGGCAGGTCGTCGACCTCGTAGCCGATGGAGAACATTCCCTCGCCGCGTTGGTCGAGAATTTCCCGCCCTGTCCACGGCCGGTCGCCGGGTTCCAGCAACTCGACCAGGCTGCTGCCGAAGCGGCCGAACGCGATCCGGACGTTCTTGATCATGATCGGTCGATCGCGCCAGAGGGCGGGGCCGGAGACGACCCGCGACTCCCACGCGTCGACCCCGAGGGAGACGGCGTATCGTTCCCGGGCAGCATCGAGGTCCGCGACGAGGATGCCGAGATGGTGGAACGTCAGCTCGCCCAGCATCTTCTCGATGACCCGCGCCGCCAGCAGGGCGGAGGCCGGTGAATGGGGCGTGGTGCGGACGGACGGCGACGCCGGATCCGGCGTCGTCCGGATCCGGTCCTCCCGATTCTGGATGATTGTCTCCATCACCGCGGCTCCCTCCATGCCTCTGGCCCGGGCAGAGGGCGAGGACGTCGATCGTATCGTCGTCCTCCGGGCTGTTCTTGCCGTCCCGCGGGTACCATCGATTAGGACGATCCCGTCGCGGATGGACGCGGGACGGGATCGGCCTTTAGCGGCCCGGCCTTTAGAGGATTGCCGGAGTGGGCACCCCACCCGTGCGGGTGAGTAGATCGTCGAGGTCGTACCCGTACCAGCGGCGGAGCGGCTCGGGGGAACTCGTGCGCCCCCACTCGTACATGCGGCGCTGGGCTTCGAAGGAGCCGTCGTGCCAGCGGCGCAGCACATCGCCCAGCCGGAGCGGAGTGGGGAGGAAGTCGGCGCCGCCCAGCAGAGTGGCGAGCCGCTCGACGGCGGTGGCTGGGGCCAGCCGGCCGGCCTCGACCTCGTCCATCACGGCGTTGAGCGAGTCGAAGAAGGGCTGGAATTCCGGCAGGTCGGGGCAGAAGGTGCCCAGATGTGGCGCGTCGAGCAGGCGGTCGAACAGCGCCGGATCGCCCTTTTCCAGATAGCCGAAGTAGGTTCCGACAATCCGGGAGATGCCCATGTTCCAGCCGAGGAACCACACCTTCGACCACGCCCGCCACAGGTCGAAGTCGCGGAACGAGATGTAGGAGCCGTGTACGAGCTTGTCGTTGACGTCCAGGATCGTCTGGTTGAGCGTGTCGATGTGGCCGAAGCGTTCCGCCGAGAAGTCGTCGTCGGCGAGGGCCTCCATCAGAACTGGTGCGAGGGCGTAGATGACCTGCATGGTGTTGGCCATGCCACGGGAGAACAGCGCGTCGATCGCCCCGGCTGCGTGGGACATCATCGCCCAGCGGTCACCGACCGTCCGTGAGCTGGAGTACTGGGTGCGACCGGTGGAGATCAAGTCCCAGGCGGGCCGGGCACCGGCGAACTGGCGCGCGATACTGGGGAACCGCTCGAGATAAGCGTTCCATTCCTGCTCGGCGGGTACCGAGGGATCCCTGGGGAAGCGTCGCGAGTCAAGGTTGAGCCCGACGCTGCACAGTGGGTTGGTGGCCCGCTGGTGATTGTCGAACGGGATCACCCACAGCCACCCGCCGTCGAACAGATGGTGCAGGGTTCCCTGGTGCCACAGCGACGGCTGCCCGCTCGGGAGGGTCACCTCGTCGAAGGGGGTGACCCCCACCATGTGGGTGAACAGGGTGCGGGAGTTCGTCCGGAACCGGCAGGGGTCTTCTCGCAGGGCGAACTGGTTCGCCAACACGGAGTTGCGTCCTGAGGCGTCGACGACGTAGCGAACGCTGATCCGTTCGCCGGCCCTTGTCGTCAGCGTCGCGGCGTCGTCGGTGAAGTCGACTTTTTCCACCATCGTGCGTTGCCGCGGTTCAGCTCCGTAACGGACGGCCATATAGAAGAGGTAAGCATCGATGTCCTGGCGGTGCATGTGCATTTCCGGGCCGTTCGGAAACTCCGAGACGCTGCACTGAGTGACCTCTTCGGGGTTCTGGAGCGCACCCTCGCGGTGGTAGACGAATCCGAAGTTGCGCTTCACCCCGCAGGCCGAGGTGACGTGGGATCGGACGCCCTCGAAGCTGCTCACATGGCCGAGTTCGGGGACGTCGAACCGCTGGGCGAGCAACTTCAGCAGATAGGTCGTCTCACCGATGGTCGACTCCCCGAGCGCGAAACGCGGATGCGTGCCACTGTCAATCAGAACCACGCTGTGACCGTGTCGGGCGAGGATATTGGCCAGCGTCGAGCCGGCGATGCCGCTACCGAGGATGGCAACCGAATAGTCGTACCCGCTCATTGCGTGACTCCCTGGACGCCGCTATCCGAGGTGGCCGACTGCATCCGCCGTACTCTTTGAAGGATCACAATCAGCGCAACCAGTACACAACGACATACTGAACCATCTCTACGGCCTCCGGTCTCCGTAAGAGGTGCATCGATGCCGATGGGTAATCAAGTTTCCCGAATCGGAAGTTTGAGCTATATGCCGGAATTTATAATATTTGTACTATAATGTTCTGATGTCTAGGCCCGTCGGCGGGCCCGCCACATGCGAAGATGCGACGCGGGTCCCCGCCGCCGCCGAGCGAACCGTGAATCGCTTATTTCTCCGTTGTTTTAGCGTTAGATCGAGGTTTGGATCGGCCGTCCACTGATCGTGAGGGATCGTGCTCGCGGCCGACGAGGGCCACGGCGCGGTGGTCGCACGTCAGGCGAAGCTGTTCGACCTCGCAGCGGGACCGCGCTACGCGACGGCGTGGGGCGGGTGGTGCCGGGCCCAGCCGGTGACGAGCGTGCTCGCCAGCAGCAGCCCGCTGATTATCGGACCGGCGCTGAACTCCGTCGCGGTGGGTTCCAGCCCCGGCCAGGCGATCGCGAACAGGCTCAGCGAACAGGCCGCCCCGAATCCGGTCGCGGCCAGCCAGTGGCGGTGAACCACGGGCAGCCCGGCGAGTCCCGCCGCGCCGACGCCGTGCCCGAGCAGGGTCGCTGCCAGCAGCAGGCCGCCGATGCTCCAGACCGCCTCACCCGGTAACGAGTCGAGTAGCGTGGACTCCCCGTTCCACCGGTACCGTTCATCCGGGGTCCCCGTGGGTGCGCCGGGCCAGACGAGCAGGTGGACGAGCCCGTAGCAGAGCAGGGTCAGCGCGGCGGTGACCGAGCCCAGCCGTCTCACCGCGACGGCGACCGCCGGGGAGTCGTAGGGGCGGCCGAGGCTCACGGCGTCCGTCGGCCGGGCACGGTGGCGCGCGGGATGCCCATGGATTCGATCGTCATGACGTCGGCATCCTCGGCGATGTGCGGCTCGGTCGGGGCATCGGTGATCGTGGTCGCGCCGGCTTCGGTCGCGGCAGTCAGCACGGCGGCGGCGAGGACGGGATCGAGTTCCACCGGAACGGTCCGCAGATCGAGCAGGCAGCATCCCTGCTCGACCCGGCCCAACACGGAGGGCTCGCCCTGGCGCAGGGGGGCGGCGATGACTGCCTCCAGGGCCACCGCGGCGCTCGGCAGCTCCGGACCGAAGCCGCCGAACCCTCTGATCGTCAGACCGCCCGCGGGGCCCGTCGGGGCCATGCCGTCTTCGTCTTGTGCGCCCTCGCGCTGGTGGCTGCCCGATCGACGGAATGCGGCGTCGTTCGGCTGCGGCGACGATCCACCCCCGCCGTCGACGACCGCACGACTCGCTACAGCCGAGGCTGCGATGCCCGAACGCCGTAGCCACGCGGCGAGCGTCTCGGCCCGCGTCATCAGCCGTTCCGGTCGGGCGTGCAACGCCTGCCGGACAGGGGAGTCGGGGTGGCTGAGGGTGGCTTCCAGCGCGGCGAGCGTGAGCTTTCCGGCCCGCATTGCCCGGGCCATCGGATGCCGACGCATCCGGTCGATCAGGTCGGCACGTCCCAGCAGCAGGCCGCCCTGAGGACCGCCGAGCAGTTTATCCGCGCTGGTCGTGACCACGTCGACGCCGAAGCCGAGCCAGGTCGTGACATCGGGTTCATCGGCGAGGAGCGGCTCGGGGTGCAGCAGCCCGGAGCCGCAGTCACCGACGAGGGGGATCTCGAAGTCGGCGCAGAGCGCGGCAAGATCGTTGATCGCAGGGGTGTCAGTCAGCCCCACCACCTGATAGCTGGACGGATGCACGCGCAGCACGAGCCCGGTCTCCGGCCCGATCGCGTCGGCGTAGTCCCCGAGCGTCGTGCGGTTGGTGGTGCCGACCTCCCGCAGCCGAGCCCCGGTGCAGACCAGCAGTTCGGGCAGCCGGAACCCGTCCGCCGTCTCCACCAGCTCCCCGCGGCTCACCACGATCTCCCGCCGCCCGGCCAGCGCCGTCACCGCGAGGATCAGCCCTGCCGCGTTGTTGTTGACGATGTGCACGCCTGCCGCTGCGGGCACCGCGGCTGCCAACGCGGCCAGGGCGGTACGTCCTCGTCGTCCTCGCCGTCCGGTCCCGAGGTCAAGCTCGAGGTCGGTCGTGCCGGCTGCCAGGTCGAGGGCCGCGCGGGCGGCCGCGGACAGGGGAGCTCGGCCGAGCCCTCCGTGGAGCAGGACGCCGGTAGCGTTGATCACTGGGCGCAGCCCGGTGGTGACGCGAGCGAGCGTCATCGGTGCCGCTACCGGTGTCGTCGGGCTGTCCTGGGCCGGGGAAGCGAACAGACTTGTACGATCGATCACTCTTGGTGAAGCTAGTGCTCCTCCTCGCGGGATTCCGGACATGGCCGGGACGGCGGCGTGGCCTGTCGGGTGTCTGCCTCTGCGCGGTGCCTGCCTCGGCTGGGTGCCTGTCGGGTCGGTCCGCTGCCCTCACGGCTCTGGCCGTCCTTTCGATGATTAAAACGGCGCATGGCCGGGCCTCGGGCCTTCGGTCACCCGGACGGCCCCCCGCCCAGGTTGATCGTCGGCCAGGGTGGATCGTCGACGCTGAAGATGAGGGCGACGTCGGTGTCGGAGACGAAATCGACGAGTCGTGCCCCCGCTGGTAGCAGAGCCAGCGCGTGACGGAGCTCCGCGGCGCTCGATCCTTCCCCAGCGGAGATGATGTGCCGCGAGCGGACCCCGGAGGCGAGGTCGGCAGGCGGCGGTGCAGCACCGGGGGGCTGGGACGCGGAGCGCCCCACGGTGGCGAGCGCGGCGCTGGACAACAGGGCGGCGAGCCGATGCGCCTCGTCCGGCACGAGATGCGCGACGCAGAGAACGTTGAGCAGGGCCGACTGGGTGCGGAGAACGACGACTGGGGTTCTCCGCGGGACGCTGGGCTGCGTTCCCACGGTGATGACCGTGCCGTCGATCCGGCCGATGAAGGTGATGACGTCCGGGTGAGCGTCATCCGGGGTCCGGGGTGGGGTCCGGGGCGGGTCGATGTCCATGCGTAGACGCTCTCATCGGGCAGCTCGTCATCCCATCCCGCGCGGCGGGGAGCATGCGGGACGGACGGGCGGATGACGACGGGCGGATGACGACGGGCGGGGCGCGGACAGGCGTGCTGACGAGCGTGCGGTGAGAAGTCGCCCCCGGCGGGGGTCGGCCGCGTGTGGAAGTACCTAGGTCGGGGTACGGGGCCATGGTCGCGCTTGCCCAAAGGCGCGGCGCGACGCGGGAGGCAGCCCGGCCGGCTTCTCGTGGCGCTCACGCCGTCCGGTCGCAAGCGGAGCCATGGAGCCAAGCGTGCGGGTTGAGGTGACCGACCGTGATGCCATCGTCGTGTATCCGGCCGGCGACATCGACTATTCGTCCCTGGATCCCCTGCGCGAGGCACTGCTCGACGCACGGGTCGCCGGAGTCAAAGAGATCATCGTGGATCTGGAGCAGGTGAGCTTCCTCGACTCGCAGGGGTTGGCGGTCATCCTGTTCGCCCACCAGCGTCAGCGGTCGGCCGGTGGCCGCCTCGTGCTGCGTAACCTCAACGAGGATGCCTATCGCCTGCTGCATGTCACGAACCTGAGTGCCGTGATAGACGTCGATCACGGCGACTCCGCCCCCGCGCGCGGCTTGGCGACCCGTCAGGGCGCCTGAGCCACGGGGGCCTTCCGGCCTCTGAGCCACGGGGTCTTCCGGACCAGGCCGGATCAACCCGTGGACGGCCTCTCCCAGTGGTAGGAGACGTCGCGGACGTAGGTGATGAAGCCGAGTCCGGTGTACATCCGCACGGCGCGGACGTTGTCCTCGTCCACGTACAGCAGGACCGAGTCGAGCCCCTCGGCCTGCAGATGCCGCAGGCCGATCAGGGTGAGTGCCCGGCCGAGTCCCGCGCCGCCCGCGCCCGGGAGCACGCCCACCACGTAGACCTCGCCGATGGGCCCCGGCTGCGCGTTCCGTGGCGGCGTCTGGTCGGTCTCGTGCACCTTCGTCCAGTGGAAGCCGACGGGTGCGCCGTCGCGCTCGGCGAGGAAGAAGCCACGCGGGTCGAACCACGGCTCGGCCCGGCGCCGGGCCAGATCGTCCAGGGCCCACCGGCCCTGCTCCGGATGATCAGCGAAGGCGGCCGCGTTGACGGCCAGCCAGGCCTGGTCGTCCTGGTCGGGGACGAAGGTGCGGACCGTCACACCGGCCGGCAGCCGGGGGTCCGGCAGGGGCGTCCCGGTCGCCAGCGGTCGCCGAAGCTGGAGCAGCACCCTCGTGCGAGTGAACGTGAGCCGGGTAGCCAATGCCGCGGCGGCCGGCAGGTCGCCGTGGGCCCAGATGTCGAGGCGGGACGACGGCGCCGCGAGGGCCTCGGTCAGTCCGCTGACCAGGGCCGTGCCGACGCCGCGCCCGCGGTGGTCGGGATGGACGACCACCTCGGCCTGCCGCGCCTGGTCCACGCCGCCCAGATGGGCGTAGCCGATGATCCGCCGGGCGGGGGTGCGGCCCGGCATGGTCGACGTGTCCGCGGCGTCCTGGTCACCAGGGGCGTCCGGGATATTCGGGGCGCTCGTGTCCGCGGCGGCCGACACGGCCAGCAGGTGCCGGCCCGCGCCGATCCGCAATCCGGGCCGGAGGGCCAGCCGGACGTCCTCGGACACCGGCCCGGAGCCGTCCGCCCGCTCCGCGGCGGCGAGGAGGCTCACGATGTCGTCCACGTCCATGGCGCTCAGGGTCTGCTGCCAGCTCAGTGAGGTCACCGGACGACCGTATGACGCTGGGTGGCCTTCGACGGTGCGGTCGAGAACCCGGACGCGAGAACCCGGGCGCGAGGCCGAATCCTGGCTTCGGGAGCCGGGAGCCGGGAGCCGGGAGCCGGGAGCTGGGCCTCGCGCCGACGGTGCCGTCCTACTGACGGTGCCCGGGGTGCCGGGGTACCGGGATACCGGGTGCCACGCGGCGGACGGGTGTCCGCGGTGACGTCAGACCCGCTCGGGGGTCCGGGACTCGTCACGGCCGACCCGGCCGGCCTCCCCGGGGGTGTTCTCCGGCAGCGGCGCGATGGGCGGCGCGACGAACTTGTACCCGACGTGCCGAACAGTGCCGATCATCGCTTCGTGCTCGGGGCCGAGCTTCGCTCGCAGCCGCCGGACGTGGACGTCCACCGTGCGGGTGCCGCCGTAGTAGTCGTAACCCCAGACCTCCTGCAACAGCTGGGCGCGGGTGAAGACCCGGCCCGGGTGCTGCGCGAGGTACTTCAGCAGCTCGAACTCCTTGAAGGTGAGCTCGAGCGGCCGGCCCCGCAACTTGGCCGAGTATGTGGTCTCGTCGACCGACAGGTCGCCGGACCGGATGACACCGGCTTCGGCCGTGCCGCCGGCTGCGGCGACGCGGCCGATGGACAGCCGCAACCGGGCCTCGACCTCGGCGGGACCCGCGGAATCGAGGACGACGTCGTCGACTCCCCAGTCCGCGGACACCGCCGCCAGCCCACCCTCGGTCACCAGCGCCAGCAGCGGCGTGGTGAGCCCGGTGGTGCGTAACAGCCGGCACAGACCGCGGGCGATCACAAGCTCCCGGCGGCCATCCACCACGATCACATCCACCGGCGGGGCGTCCAGCAGCGCGCTCGCCTCGAGCGGGGCGACCCGTACGGTGTGGGTGAGAAGCCCAAGCGACGGAAACGACTCGGCGGACGGGCCAGGGGCGTTGGTGAGCAAAAGGACGACGCTCAAGACGACTCCTCCAGGTGGTGTGTGGTGAGGCAGCGTCGACCCGGTGAGTAACTCGATGCCCGGCGCTGGGCGTCTCACGACCGTCATGGGCATGAAACGAAGGCCGGTATGTGGGGAGGATAGCGGAGTGTCCTACTCGGCTCCTACCGTCTACGGGCCACTACCTACGGCGGATCGTGTACCTACGGCGGATCGTGAGATCCTGACCACGAGCCATGATCACTGGAGTGGTCGGGTGTCCGGTGCGTCACGCAATCTGGCTGTAGTGGTCACCCGTGGCTTCTCCTGTTCGACGTCACGCCTGGCGCTGCAAGCAGTGATGGTCGGATTACGTTCACATCCCGATGTCCAGGTCATGGACCTGCAAGCGTACGGCCGATCCACCAGACTGTGCACTTTCGGTGACCTCGAGGTGCTGGATATCGGCTCGGCCATCGGCGCGGCCCGTCGACTCGGCTACCAGTGGGTCTGCCCCACGGGATGGTCGATGGGATGGTTGGTGGACGGTGCCGCCGTGCTGCGGCACACCGCGCTGATCCAGGTGGGGGAGTCCGTCCACAGTCATCGCCGTCGGTATCCCCCGGAGGCGGTAGCCAGTGCGAGCGCGACCAGCCGGTGGTTCGTGCGGGACACCGCTCGGATGCGCCGAATCCATCGGCTGGCAGATCGGCTGGCAGAGCAGCCCATCGGCCGGATGGTGGCACGGCGCATGTTACGGGTGTGTATCGACCCCCACGCGTTCGTACCAATTCCCGCTTCTCCGGTGAAGATGACGGACGAAGGGCCGGAAGGATGGTGACGGACAAGACCGTAGGGGCGGGCCGGCCCGCGTCGATCGCGCGGGTGACCGTCCGCTACTGGGCCGCCGCCAGGGACGCCGCGGGGGTGCCCCAGGAGGAGATCGGCGCGGATACGCTGGCCGCTCTGCTCGATGTCGTCGCGGCCCGCCACGGCGGGGCCCTGCCGGCGCTGCTGCGACGGTGCTCCTACCTCGTCGACGACCAGCCCGTGGGCCGGCGGGATCCGGCGGGGGTCATCCTACGTGACGGTTGCGTCGTCGAGGCCCTCCCTCCCTTCGCCGGGGGATGACGCTGTTCGTCGCCGGCCCCAGGCCGCGCCTGGCTGGGACGGCGCGACGTGAGCCGCCCGAGCCGGACATGACAGCATGGGCCGGTGAGCGCAGGCGATCCTGGCAGGCCCCACGGCGTCCTCGTCCCGGACGAGGCTGCGTCCATCCCCGCAGCCCGCTGGGCGCCGGGCGCTTTGCCGTTGGCGGCCCTGGTGGCTACCGGCCTGGTGATGGCGGCCGCAGCCCTCGGCACGGGAGCCCTCGCGGCGGTCCTCATCGTCGAACAGATCGCGTTTGCCTGGGCCTGGGTCCGGATACTCCGGGCGTCGACCGGCACCACCCTGCTCGTGGCGGCCTGGGGTGTCCTCGGTGACGTGGTTCTGTTGGCCTCGGACCGGCACAGCTACGGATCGTTGGCCGGAGTCGTCGGGATCGCCGTGGCGGTCGTGATCCTCTACCAGCTCGCCCGACGCCGGTCAGCTCCCGTCTCCGGGGCAGGCCCGGTGTCTGCTAATGGTTCGAGTCCGCCGCCCGGTCCCGCCGGGCGGGTCGGTGCGGATCTTGCTGCGGCGCTGAGTGGGATCATCTTCTGTGCGCTTTTTGCCGGTTACCTTGCGCTGCGCGCCGGGTCCGGCGCGCACTATCCGGCCGATCTGCTGGTCATCGCCGGCCTCCTCGGCGCGGGTGGCACGGTCGTGGTGGGCCGGCTAGTGGGATGGGCGGGCGTTCCGCTGGTGCCGGCCGGGGCGGTCGGCGTTCTGGCCGGCGCGGCGCTGGGGGCCGGCTTCGGTGCCCTCAACCCCGATCGTCTGACGGTGGGGGCCGCCGTCGCGATCGCCGCGGCGGGAGCGGCCGTGGCCGCCGTCATCGATCTGGTGCTGGCGCGGGCCCGTGACGCAGAGCCGCGGGTCGGCCGGGTCGCCACCTCGGCGCTGGTCGCGGACGTCCTGCTCACCGCCATCCTGCCGCTGGCCTCCGCGGCGCCACTGGTGTATTTTGTCGGGCGGCATCTGCCTGCGTGAGTCGATCGTCGGGCCGTGGCGGGGCTTGGACGGGAAGAGCCGGCCCGTCGGATGCTGTAGAAGCCGTGACCGGAATGTGGGTGTTGTCGGTGGCGACCGTGGCTGCGCTTGGACTGGGGGTGCTCATGCGGGCCCGGGACGGACGGTTCCGGCCGGTGGACGGCGGACTGCGGACTGCGGGCCGAGTTCGCATCGTTGGGCGAGACGATGGGGGAGCGGGCGACGCTGCTGCAGTTCTCCACGGCGTTCTGCGCCCCCTGCCGGTCCACCCGTCGGGTGCTGGCAGGGGTTGCCGAGGTCGTGCCCGGGATACGCCATGTCGAGGTTGATGCGGAGGCGCATCTCGACCTCGTCCGTCGGCTGGGGATCAGGCGGACTCCGACGATACTGATCATTGACGGTCATGGCAGGGAGGTGCGGCGCGCAAGCGGTGCCCCGCCGACGCGTGCGGCGGTGTTCGCCACCCTCGAAGAGATCGTTTTCGATGGGATCAATCGGGCAGATGGTGATCCTTCGGATGCATCGTCGGCGGGTTAACACAGACGTGACGTTCACTGCTACCGTGACACGAACCATGTCCCAGATACAGCTTGTGAAGCGCCGCGCGGTCGACTTGTGCCGTGTACACAGCTGTCTGTGTCGTCTTTCCTGATCGTGGGTTGTGTCCCTCAGCCGTGATCGGCTGGCCCCGGTGCATCGCCACATCCGAGCGGGTAGTCCAAGCCGGAAGTCAGGAGAAGGCCTCGTGGTAGATCCTCGCGGTATGCGGTTCGCCGCTGCCGTCACCACGATCATGCTCGTCGTGGTACTGCTCGCCGGCAGCCGCTGGTTGCTGCTCGCGCAGACCGTGGTGTTCGGGGTGGGGGCGGTGGCCGGGGTCCGGTACGCGCCCTACGGGCTGGTGTTCCGTTCCCTGATCCGGCCGAGATTGGGGCCGCCCGCCGCCACCGAGGACGCCGCGTCACCCCGGTTCGCCCAGCTGGTCGGCGCGATCTTCGGCGTCGTGGGTCTCGTGGGATTCTTCGCGGGGATGCCGGCACTCGGTTACGTCGCGGTGGCCCTGGCCTTCGTGGCGGATCTCCTCAATGCGGCGTTCGAGTTCTGTCTCGGGTGCCACCTGTATCTTTTTCTCCATTCGATAACCGTGAAAGGAGCACGCACATGAGCCGTGAGAAGGCGCTGGTCGACGCCTCGTGGGTCGAAGCGAACCGTAACGACCCGAAGGTCGTCCTGGTCGAGGTCGACGAGGACGTCTCCGCGTACGACAAGGGGCACATCCCGGGCGCGGTGCGTCTCGACTGGAAGTCCGAACTTCAGGACCCGGTCATTCGTGACTTCATCAGCAGGGAGCAGTTCGAGAAGCTTCTCTCCGAGAAGGGGATCTCGAACGACGACATCGTCGTGCTCTACGGCGGGAACAACAACTGGTTCGCCGCATATGCATACTGGTACTTCAGCCTCTACGGCCACGCCGACGTCCGCCTGCTCGACGGTGGTCGCAAGAAGTGGGAGCTCGACAGCCGTGAGCTGACCACCGAGGTCACCCCGCGCCAGCCCACCAGCTACACCGCCCCGGAGCCGCGCACCGACATCCGGGCCTTCCGCGAGGAGGTCATCTCCGCGATCGGCGAGAAGGCCCTGGTGGACGTCCGGTCGCCCGACGAGTTCTCCGGCAAGCTGCTTGCTCCCGCGCACCTGCCGCAGGAACAGTCCCAGCGGGCCGGACACATCCCCACGGCGAAGAACATCCCGTGGGCGAAGACCGCGAACGAGGACGGCACGTTCAAGAGCAATGACGAGCTGACCGGCCTCTACACCGAGGCCGGGGTCGACCTGTCCAGGGACATCATCGCCTACTGCCGCATCGGCGAGCGTTCGGCGCACACCTGGTTCGCGCTGCACGAGTTGCTCGACCTGCCGAACGTGAAAAACTACGACGGTTCGTGGACCGAGTACGGCTCGCTCGTCGGCGTGCCGATCGAGAAGGGCGCGTGAGCCATGTGCGGCGCCATCAGCGGTGGACCATCTGTGGAGGGAATTGACGTGGCCAAGGAGACTGTGATTCAGGGGGTCGTGGTGCAGAGCGGGGAGCCGGTTTCGACCGGTTATGCCCGCCTGCTGGACGAAGGCGGCGATTTCACCGCCGAGGTTCCGCTGTCCGCGACGGGCCAGTTTCGTTTCTTCGCGCGGCCGGGGCAGTGGACCGTCCGGGCTCTTGTCCCCGGCGCGACCGGCGAGCGCAAGGTCGTCGCCCGTCAGGGTGAGCCGGTCGACACCCAGGTCGAGGTCGCGGCCTGACGTCGCGTTCTTTCGCCGGACGGGGACAACGGGTTTCTTCCGCTGTCCCCGTTCTCACGCTGCCCCCCGTTCTCATGCCCGGACCCGGCCACCGCGGTTGTTTCCCGCCGGTGGCACGACGGCCGAAGCGGTGCTCGCCGGTGGCGGAACCGTGGTCGGTACGGCGAAGGCCATCGGGCCGATCGAGAAACAGTGCAGACCGTTGTCGCGGGCGAACGCCACTGCGGAGCCCCGATCGGGGAACGGCGCGATGATCCGGTCGACCGCACGCTGGCCGGCGGCGGCGAAAAGGACGACCGCGAAGAGTACGTCGGCTTCTGCCATCATGCGATCATGAAAGCGCATCCCGGGAGGGTCTGAACACGTTTTCACGTGTTCCGTTCGTGGTCTGTCGTTGCGCGTGCGATGTCTTTTGCAAAGGCTCCGCCATACCGTGAATGAAGTGTGACTCTTGGTAGGCGGGCATCTCTTGGTGGAGGGCACTTGGAGACGCCTGCTCGGAGACGGCTCAGTCGGACACGCGGTGCAGGCGCGCGGACAGGTGCGACTGCATCGGCTTGCCCTCGGCCTCCATGTCGATTGCGTAGGCGAGATCGCCGCCCTCGACCAGGCCGTAGAGCCGCACCGACCGGGTGACGTCACGGGCGGTGGCGGTGCGGATCAGGACGTTGTGATCGAGATCGATACGGGTGCCGCTCACCGTGCCGACGTAGATCTCGGCGATACCGAACGGGTGGGCCAGCATCACCTCGACGACCGGCTTCCCGCCCTCCCCGGACTGGACCCGCCAGAACCCGGTCTCGGTCGCCAACGGGCTGCCGGGCTCGCGGCCGTCCCGGGGCTCGTCCGCCCACCAGGTGTGCGACACGTATCCCAGCGCCGGGCGGCCGTCCGTGGCGAAGGTGATCTCCTGGCCGTAGTGGAATCCGTCCAGGCCCTCGTAACCGCCGACCCCCTCGCCCCGCCAGGTCCCGACGAGGAAGGCCAGCGGTAGCAGGCTGGCGTGCAGATCAACGGTGTTCGTCGCCGCGCCGGACCGCGCCGATCCGGCCGCGGACCGCTTCCCGGCGCTCAGCGCTGACCCTCGTACAGCTTGTAGACCACGTAACCGGAGAACCAGGCGATCAGGACGGACATCGCCACCAGAAGCCCGGTGAAGAAGTAGTGCAGCACGCCTCTAGCCTAGACGACGAGATCACGGGACTCCTCGTGGCCGTACCGGTCCTGGTCACCTCAGGCGCCACGCGGCATAGCTGCGCGCCAGGGCGGCTTTTGGCAGACTGGCACGATGGCCCGCCCGCTCGTCGTCAAGGTCACCGCCGGGACGGATGCGCCGGAACGGTGTTCCCAGGCGTTCACGGTCGCGGCGGTCGCCGCCGCCGCCGGTACGGACGTCTCGCTCTGGCTTACCGGGGAGTCCGCCTGGTTCGCGCTGCCCGGCCGGGCGGAGGAGTTCAGCCTGCCGGAGGCGGCGCCGTTGCCCGATCTGCTCTCCGCCATCCTCGCCGAGGGGCGCGTCACCCTGTGCACCCAGTGCGCGGCCCGGCGCTCCATCGGCCCGGACGACGTCCTGCCCGGCGTCCGCATCGCCGGCGCCGCCGCGTTCGTCGACGAGGTTCTCGCGGACGGCGTGCAGGCCCTCGTCTACTGAGGAGCGCCCGGCCCAGACGTAACAGTCTGGACACAACAGTCTGGATGCAACGGCCTGGGTACAATGGGGGCGCGTGAATCGCCGGGAAGCACCGCGTCCTTCTCGGGACCGGGTCTCATCCCGGCTTCGTGGCCGAGCCGGCGTCGGCGGCCAGCTTGGCCCGCCACGCCTTCTCCCGCTCGATGGCGGAGGCGAATCCCAGCGCTATCGCCGGGTCGAAGTTCTCGTCGGCGTAGGAGCCGACGCAGCCAAGGAGGCGGTCGATCTCCTCCGCGGTGACCGCCAGCAGCGGGACCTGCCCGGTGAGGAAGATGTCACCGACCCGGTCGATGGAGAAGTGCACCCCGTAGGTCTTCGCGTTGCGGCCGAGCAGGAATCCGTAGGTGCCCGTCGCGTTCTCCGCCGGGGCGCGCATAAAAAACGCCTCGACGAGCAGGGTGTGGTCCTGCACGACGAGCCACGTCATCGTGCGCAGCTTGTGCTCGCCCTCCAGCGCGACGAGGAACGAGCCGGTGTCGACATGGTCGTAGGCGAGACCGAGATCCTTGAGCGTGTCCTCGATCACCACGTCGAGCCGGTTGCGTTCCGCCGCGTCGATGGGTGCCGTCATGGCTGGGGCCTCCCCGGTAGCTGGTAGACGATGCCGGTTCCGGCGGAGATCCTTTCTCAGACGGCGACGGCGGTGGGGCTCAGCGCGTGCCGGTAGCTGCGCAGCACGCCATGGGCCGTGGCCGACCAGCCGAACCCACCGGCCCAGGCCACCGCTCCGGCGGAGAGCCGGGCCCGCCATCGTGGCTGGCGCAGCAGCCGATCCAGCGCGTCAGCATAGACGGCGGGGGTCCGACCGGCGACGAGCAGCCCGGAGACACCGTCGGCGACCGCGGTGCGCAGGCCCCCGACCGCCGCGGCGACCACCGGCGTGCCGCAGGCCTGGGCCTCGAGCGCGACGAGGCCGAAGCTCTCGCTGTGACTGGGGACGACGACGGCGGTGGCCGCGCGGTACCAGTGGACGAGCTCCTGCTGCGGGGCCGGCGGTTGGAAGCGGACGCGATCGGAGATCCCGAGAGACGCCGCGAGCTTGACCAGGGCGTCGGGTTGTTCCAGACCGGATCCGCTGGGGCCGCCGACCACGGCGACGGTGAGCCGCGAGCGGCGGGCGGGATCGCGCCGCAGCAGTTCCGCGGCGGCGCACAGCAGCAGATCGGGTGCCTTGAGCGGTTGGATCCGGCCGACGAACAACAGCAGGTCGTCGGCGGGATCCACGCCGACGCGGGCCCGGGACTGTGCCATGTCACCTGGCCGGAAGACCTCCAGGTCGACGCCGGGCGCGACGACGTCGATCCGGTCCGACGCCGCGTCGTACAGATCGGTCAGGTGCCGGTACTCGTCCGCCGTGGAGGCGAGCAGCCGGGTGGCCCCCCCGATGACCTCCTGTTCGCCGAGCAGCCGGCTAGGCGGCTCCGGGCGGTCTCCGGCTGCCAGCGCGCCGTTCTTGATCTTTGCCAGCGTATGGGAGGTGTGCACGAGCGGGACACCCCATCGCCGTGCCACCGTGAGACCGACCTGACCCGACAGCCAGTAGTGCGAGTGGATCACATCGAACCACCCTGGTTCGTGCCCGGCCTCGGCGCGCAGCAGAGCTGCGGTGAACGCACACAGCCAGGCGGGAAGATCCTCCCGGTGGATCTCCTCGTACGGGCCGGCGTCGACGTGGCGGACCGTCACACCCGGCAACAGCTCGGCCGAGGTCGGCAGCTTGCTGCTCACCGCGCGGGTGAACACCTCGACCTCCATCCCCAACGCCGCGAGCTGCCGCGACAGCTCGACGACGTAGACGTTGAGCCCCCCGGCATCGCCCGTTCCCGGCTGCTCCATCGGTGAGGTGTGCATGGACAGCATCGCGACCCGGCTGGGCCGCCCGCGCCGTTCGGGCTCACCGCGGACCTGGGCGGCGCCGCTTCTGATCAGACGCATCGAGCACCTCCACATCTCCACGTCCCCGGCGCCTGCCCGACACGACCCACCCTGCTGTGGACGAACACGTCTCCAACCGTTCTACCCGGCCGGTTGTCAGGTCAACTGTTGGTCTCCCCCCTTCGGGGTCCCGGCCGGCCCCTGGTCCGCCGGCCTGCCGGCCTGCCAGGGTGGATCCGTGACGAACTCCTCCCGTCGGGCGCCGCGGCTCGCGGCCGGACGGGCGCGTGCCCTCGGGATGCCCACCCGGGGTACCACCGCGCCGAACCGGTTGCGACGGATCGATCGCTGGACGCTCGACGCGGCCGCCGCGCTGCTGCGTGGGGCGGCGGATCCCCTGGTCGTCGATCTCGGCTTCGGTGCGTCCCCGGTGACCACGGTGGAGCTCTACGAGCGGCTGCGAACGGTGCGTCCGGACGTGCGCGTCGTCGGCCTGGAGCTCGACCAGGACCGGGTCGCTCGGGCCGTCCCGGCCGCGAGACCTCCCGGGCTGCAGTTCACCCGCGGCGGGTTCGAGCTTCCGCCGCCGGGGGAGCGCCCGGTGCTGGTGCGTGCCCTGAACGTGCTATGGCAGTATCCCGAGGCTGCGGTCCCCGGCGCGTGGGCGACGATGCTGGCGCGGCTCGCCCCCGGCGGGATGCTTGTCGAGGGAACCTGCGACGAGACGGGTCGGCGCGCCTGCTGGTTCGGTCTTCCGGCCCCGGGAGCGGTGCCGGCCTGGCTGCCGTCCGGCGCGCGGAGCCCGGCCGGGCCCACGCTGACCCTCTCCGCGCATCTGGCGAGCCTCGCCCGTCCGTCCGAGCTCGCCGAGCGGCTCCCCAAGGCGCTCATCGAGCACAACGTGCCCGGCCATGACGTCCACCGGCTGTTCACGGCCTTCGACCGCGCCTGGGAGCGGGCCGCGCCGCGGGCCGTCTTTTCCCCACGCCAGCGGTGGATCGCCGCAGTGGCGGATCTGCAGGCCCAGGGCTGGCCGGTCCGCGGCGACCGGCGGCGCTGGTGGCTGGGCGAGCTGACCGTCGACTGGCCCTCGGCGGGCGGTTCGGACGTTCTGCCGGCGCGGTGCGGGACGTCCCGGCGGAGATCTGGCGGGACGCCCCGGATCGTGGGTCCGTCGGTCCCGCGTTCAGTCGGCGGGACGGCGGGTCACGGCGATCTTGTCGAGCACCGTGAGGTCGTCCGCGCGGGGCTGCCACTGACCGGCCACGGCATTCGCGTGCACCTGGACCGGGCTGGTCGCGCCGGCGATGACCGAGGCGACCCCGGGCTGGGCGGCCAGCCCGCCGATCGCGACGTCCAGCAGCGACCGGTCCCGCTCCCGCGCAAAGGTTTCCAAGGCGTCCAGCCGGTCGAAGACCTCGTCGGTCAGCTCGTCCTGCCGGCCGGGTGCCGGGTGCCGGCACCTCGTCGCGCTGGTACTTGCCGGTGAGCAGGCCGTTCGCCAGCGGGTAGTATGGGATGACGCCGATGCCGTACTTCTGGGCGGCCGGCACGAGCTCTGCCTCCACGCCCCGTTCCAGCAGGTTGTAGTGGTTCTGTGCGGAGATGAAGCGGGTCGTCCCGGACGCCCGGGCGGTCCACTCCGCGTCGGCGACCTGCCAGGCATCGAGGTTGCAGGCACCGATGTAACGGGCCTTGCCCTCCTTGACGATCTCATCGAGGGCCTCGAGCGTCTCCTCGATCGGCGTGAAGGCGTCCAGGGTGTGCAGCTGGTAGAGGTCGATGTAGTCGGTCTGCAGCCGGCTCAGCGAACCCTCGACCGCCTTGCGGATGTACCGCCGGGACGCCCGCGCGCTGAAGTCCTGGCCGTACATGCCGCCCATGTCGTTGCCAAATTTCGTGGCGAGGACGACATCGTCGCGGCGGCCTCGCAGCACGTGCCCGAGAAGCGTCTCCGAGCCGCCCTTGTTCCCGTAGGTGTCGGCGGTGTCGAAGAACGTGATCCCGGCGTCGAGCGCCGCGTCGACGACCGCGCGGGTGCCGGTGAGATCGACGCGCGAGCCGAAATTGTTGCAGCCGAGGCCGACGACAGACACCAGTAGTCCGGAGGATCCCAGCGGGCGATAGCGCATGAGTTAATACAACACATCGGACCACGGGCCCCGGACACCAGGCCCCGGACCCGTGGTCGACCGGAACACGTCAATGATTGCCCGTTGGTGTTCCGGTGTGTCGATGTTCGCGGGCCGTTACTTCTCTGGGGCGGCCTCGGTCACGGCCCGGCCGACCGCCTCGGCCGCCTTGCGGCTCGAGGTGCGTGCGGCGCGGGTCTGGCTCACTGCCGTCCGGGTGTGCTGCACCGCCTCCTCCGTGGCCGGGCTGCGCCGGATGCTCGCCACCCGCTTCTCCCCCCGAGTGGCGAAGCTGTTGTAGAGGTGGGTGGCGCGTCCCTGCAGGTCGGAGATCTGGGAGGTGACGGTGGCCGGCAGCGCACGCACGGCCGTCCCGACCTGGGTCGGGACCCGCGCCGCCTGGGTGGGCAGCGCGCCGACCCGGTCGGAGATCTTCCGAACCTCGGTGCTGGTGGTCGTCGGCAGGGCGAGCAGCTTCGCCACAGCGAGATCCGCCGCTCCCACCGACGCGTAGAGCGGCTTGCGCACCTCCGCCAGCGGAACCTTGACCTCGGCCCTCGCCTCGGCCGTGTCCTCCTGGGTCTGCGTGCTGACGCGGGCGGTGGGATGGCTCGCGGGGCGATTCGTCGTGCGCGTGGTGGCCATGATGTCTCCCTCGGTTCGAAGATTCGTTGATTTCGTGTAGAGATTTCCTGTTAGCGCTTCGTCGCCGACGGGTGAAAGGTCGGGTAAATGATGCGAGGGTCAGGGTGGTGATATGCCGTACAGGAACGGAGTCCTGCTTGTCGCCGCAGTCCCCGCCGGTCGACCTAGGTCTGATCGACCGGGTTGTCGGTGGTCGGCTGCGGAGCCGGTGCTGCCGGGGCGGGTGTGGACGCGGGGGGAGCGCCGGTGATCGGACTGCTCTCGGCCCTCGTCGCCGTCGGTTCGCCTCCTGTGGCCTTCGATCGCCTGGTGCGGCCCGTGGCGGTTCCCGGTGACGGCCTGCCCGTACCGTCCGACGGGGCCGACCGCGCCGCGGTGGTGGTGCCGCCCCGGGATGTCGTTGACGCCTCTCGGGCGGATTTCCGTTTCGTCGTCGGCTCCGCGAAGGTCGGTCCCGCGGTGGCGGCCGAACCCCGTGCGGACGACGAACCACCGATGGCGGCTGGACTCGCGGTCGGGGCGGCGGGCTCGCCAGGGACGAACCCGCGCGACCCGGCCTCGGCGTCGCCGTCCGGGTGGCCGCGGCCGGCCCGCGCCGCGATGGCGTTCTCCCGGCAGAACGCCTCGTAGATGTCGAGCACGACCTGCTTCTGTCGTTCGGACAGGGATTCGTCCGCGAGCACGGCAGCCATGACGTTCTCTCCGCCCTGCCGTTCCTCCAGAATTCCGGCCTGCACGTAGAGCACTTCGGCGGAGATGCGGAGCGCCTTCGCGATCTGCTGAAGAATCTCCGCGGACGGCCGCCGGAGGCCTCGCTCGATCTGGCTGAGGTAAGGGTTGCTCACCCCGGCCTGCTTGGCGAGTTGACGAAGGGAGATCTGTGCGGTGTGCCGCTGATCGCGGATGAAATCACCGAGATCGCGCACATTCAGGGCCGCCACCGGGTCGAACGCCTCCTTCGCCGGAGGGCGAGGCGGGTTGCCGCGCCCATGGCGGGCGCCCCGCCATCCGTGAACCTCGGCATACGGCTGGACCCTGCGGCCGAGGACGACTGCCCGCCGAGAGCCCGCCGTCCGTGGACGCTGCGATTCAGGGGAGGCCATGGTGCCTCGGCAGGCTCCGGCCGGTACGGAAACGAGTGCGCCGCCACAACACATCACCAACGCAGCCGACGATACATCGGGTTGCTAACTCTGGCAAGCGGTCAGTTAGCGCTCTTTGGACGTGTCCGCCCCGAGGCGCACCACCTGGTACTCCGCGGACCGTCGCCCCTTTGACCACGGCGGATGCCGCAGTTCCCCGTTTTCGGGCCCACCCGAAGCGCCCGTGCCTGCCGGCGCGGCTCAGTCGTTGTGGGACTGTCCCTCGGCCTGGGCCAGCCAGGCCCGCTGAGTGGCGAGGGCGGACTCGGTGTCGGCGATCTCCTTGGTGCGTCCGGCGGCCCGGGCCCGGGCCAGCTTCGCCTCCAACTTTGCGACGGATTCCCGCAGCTTCGTCACGAATGGTGAGGAGGAGAGGGAGCGCTGGGCCCAGCGAGCATCGGAGGCCTCGCGCAGCTTGTCGCCGATGGCCGCCATCTGCCGCTCCAGGGAGCCCGCGATCTCCCGGGGGACCCGTCCGATCTCGTCCCAGCGGTCCTGGATCTCCCGGAGACGACGCAGCGAGCGGTCGGTATCGGCCGGATCCAACGCCGTCGCCTCGGCCAGCAGTTCCTCCTTCTTGACCTGGTTTTCGCGCAACTCGGCGTCGCGCTCGGCATTGGCCTCGTTGCGGCGGGTGAAGAAGGCGTCCTGTGCCGTACGGAAGCGGCTCCACAACGCGTCGTCGATATCCTTCGCCGCGCGACCGGCGGCCTTCCAGTCGGCGAGCAGCGCCCGGTAGCGGGCGGTCGTGCCGGCCCAGTCGGTGGAGTCGGACAGCGCCTCCGCCTCGGCAATGATCGCCTCCTTCCGTTCCCTTGAACGGGCCCGCTGCGTGTCGAGGGCGGCGAAGTGCGCGGTCCGGCGGCGGGTGAACTCGTCCCGGGCCGTGGCGATGCGCCGCCACAGCGCCGAGTCGGTGCGCTTGTCCAACGAGCCGGCGGCGCGGAACTCCTCGGCGAGCGCGCGGAACCGCTCCCCGGCGGTCTTCCACTCCGAGCTGCGGCCGAGCCGTTCGGCCTCGGCGACCAGCTGCTCCTTGGCCGCGGCGATCCGGCCGGCCCGCTCGGCCCGCTCGGCGGCGAGCGCGGAGCGATGTTCCTCAGTGGCGGCGACCACGGCCTCCAGCCGCGTGCGCAGCGCCTCCAGATCACCGACGACCGCGGCCTCGTCGAGGGAGCCGAGCAGCCGGCGGGCGCTGCCGACGATCCCGGCCGGATCAACCCCGCTGACCGTCAGCCGCCGTTCGAGCAGCTCGACCTCGGCGGACAGATCGTCGAAGCGGCGTTCGAAGTGGGCCAGACCCTCGCGGAGACTGCCGGCACGCCATGATCCGACGGCACGTTCGCCGCTGGCCGTGCGAACGAAGACCGTGCCGTCGTCGGCGACACGCCCCCAGGCGGAGGCGTGGTCGGGCTCGCTGCGGTCGCTCATGGTGTTCCCGAAGATCGACTGACATTTCCTGCCATTCTTGCAGGCGTTGGCCGTTGAGGGGACAGCCGCCACGGATCGGTCACCACGATTCGCCGTCGACCGGGTGCGGCGCGTCGGCCGTGGGGGTCGATCCGAGCCGTCGGCGGTGTTGCGTGGGATGTGGACGGACCGGACGACACGTGCAGGCACCGGCTGCTCCCCCGCGGGAGCCACCCCGTACCGGCATCCCGGCACAGGTGGGGCCAGGATGCATAACCGTGACGCGTGAGGTGGGTGGTAGCCGGGCGGGCTGGCGAGTCGGCGTGTTGTTGCTGCCGGCGTTCGTGGGACTCGGTGTTTTCGTCGTCGGGCCCGCGTTGGTGTCGGCGTTAATCGCGGGCACGGACAAGACCCTGACGGGGCCGCGTTTCGACTGGGTCGGCACGGCGAATCTGCGTACCGCTCTCTCTGACGCGGACCTAGCCGGCGCCGTGCGCAACACGCTGCTGTACTGCGCCCTCACGGTGGTACCGGCGGTCGCGATCGGGCTGGCGCTCGCGCTGGCCGCCGAACGGGTGACCCACGGTCGGGCGCTGGTGCGATGTGCGCTGTTTCTGCCGGTCAGTGCGAATATTGTGGCCATGGCGGTCGTGTTCGCCTACATGTTCGACAGTAGCCCCGACGGTCTCGCGAACATCATCGTCGGGCTGTTCGGGGTGGCTCCGGTCGACTGGCTCGGCGACACCTCGACCGCGTTGCCGGTGGTGGCCCTCGTCGGTGGTTGGCGGCTGACGAGCTTCGTCTTCGTCGTCTATCTCGCTGGGTTGACGGCGGTCCCGAGATCGGTATACGAGGCGGCGGACGTGGACGGCATCCACGGATTCGCCCGGCTGCGTCACATCACCCTGCCGCTGCTCGCCCCGACGACGATCTTCCTGGGGGTGTTCGTCACCATTTTGACCCTGCAGACCTTCGAAACGGTCGCGGTGCTCACGAAAGGTGGCCCCCTGGACTCCAGTACGACGATCATTTACTACATTTACGAGGTCGGCTTCACTGGATCGTTCCGCATCGGATATGCCTCGATGATCGTCCTGATGCTGTTTGTCGTGATCGTGGCACTGGGTGCCGCTGGTGGGCTGCTCGGGCGCCGCATCCGACGCACACGGGAGGCCGCCGCGTGAGCGTCGACACCTCCAGCCCGGTGCCCGGGCCCACGCCCCGTGGCCACGCCGTGCAGCGAGCCTCGCGTCGGCGGGCCCCGCAACCGGGATCGGCGCCGGCGCCGATCCCGGCATCGCGGCGCGGTCGCCGCCGGTCACCGGCCGGACCGACGATCGGGCGTCTCGTCCTGCTCACGATCGGCATCGTCGCGGCCGTCCTACCCTTCGTCTGGATGGTGCGGACCGCCATCGGGCCGCGGCAGACCGCGCTGGCGCTGACGTCGAACCCGATCCCGTCCAGCATCGACCTGAGCTCGTTCGACCGCGCCTGGTACGCTGGTGATCTTGGACCCGCCCTGCTCACGGGGGTGGCGGTGAGCCTGGCGATCCTCGCGTTGCAGCTCGCGACGGCGATCCCGGCCGCCTACGCCTACGCCTGTCTGCGCTTTCGCGGGTGTACGGCCGCCTTCGCGGTGGTACTCGCCACCCTGCTGGTGCCGACCCAGATCACCGCCGTGCCGAACTACGTCACCATTTCCGCGCTCGGACTCGCTGACACCCGGGTCGGCCTGGTCCTGCCGTTCATGACATACGCGGCGATGATCTTCATGTTCCGGCAGTACATGAGCACCATCCCGGGGTCGGTCCTGGAAGCCGCGCGGATGGACGGGCTCGGTACCTGGCGGACGCTGTGGACGATCATCGTGCCGCTCGCCGCTCGCCGCGCCCGCGATCGCCTCCGTATCGGTGTTCAGCTTCCTGTTGTCGTACAACGAGTACCTGTGGCCGCTGCTGGTCGCGCGGTCGTCGGACATCGCCACCCCGCCGCTGGCGCTCGTGCGCCTGATGACCGACTTCTCCTCCGTCATTCCGGACTTCACCGAGCTCGCCGCGGCCGCGCTGATCATCAGCCTGCCGTCGCCCGTCGTCTTCGTCGTCGCCCAACGCCGTCTCGCCGCCGGAATCACCGGTACGGGTGCCGGTGCCTGAGAGGAGGAACGTGTGATCCGTATTCGCCGAATGCTGCCGCTGCCCGTCGCCGTTGCGATGATCATCCTGACCGCGTGCGGCGGCGGTGGTGACGCGGGCCCGGCAGACCCCGCGGAGAGCCTGCGCCCCACGGCCCGCCCGGCCGGTGCCGGCGTCGACAACGTGGCGGGCGCCAAGGCGTCGCCCGCCTGCGTGGCCCAGGTCAAGACGCTGCGGATGTCCGCCGTCGGCACGCTCAACGACGTCGCGAAATCCGGCAAGGCCTATCTGGAGAAGGCGCATCCCGGCCTCACCGTGGACCTCAACACGAGCGCGCCGGACTACATCTCCCTCGTCCAGCAGATCAGCGCCGACCGCTCGGCCGGCCGTTCCGTCGACGTGGCGGTCGCCGGCTTCGACCTGCTCCCGACCTTCGCCCGGGATCTCGGCGCCCAGGAGCTCTCCCCGCGCCTGCTGCGCGCGTCCTACGACCAGCGGCTGGTCGGCCTCGGGCAGGTCGCCGGGAAGCAGATCGGCATTCCTCAGCAGGTGTCGTCCCTGGCCCTGGTCTACAACCTCGACGTGCTGCAGAAGGCCGGCGTCGATCCGGCGACGCTGGGCACGACCGACGGGGTGATCGCCGCCGCCGACAAGATCAAGGCTTCGGGTCAGAACATCCAGCCCCTCGACCTGCCGACCGGCCAGCAGTTCGGGCAGTGGATCCTCAACACCCTGGCCAGCTCCAAGGGGACGTCGATCCAGGACGCGAACGGTCGGCCCGTCCTGAACACCCCGGCGGCCCGCGAGGCCGCCGCGTTCCTCGCGAAGGCCGCGAGCTACGGCACGCACTCCGCCGACCCGACCCAGTAGGGCCTGCTGCGGTTCGGCATCCGCCGGCAGACGGCGATGACCGCCGTGACAGTGGCCTCCGTGGCCGGTGGGCTGAGGTTCATCGCGGGGCAGGGGACTAAGGGTTTCCGGGCCGGCGCGGTCCCGTTCCCGACCCTGCCCGGCGGGACCCAGCACCCGGTCGCGGGCGGCAACGCGCTGACGGTCCTGTCCACCGACCGCTGCCAGCGGGAGATGGCGACCGAACTGGTCGTGTCGCTGCTCTCGCCGGACGTCGTGGCCGCGAGCACGGAGGCGTTGAGCTACATCCCGGTGGATACTCAGGCTGTCAGCCAGCTCGGGTCGTTCTACGAGACCTATCCGCAGCTCAAGCCGTTCAACGCACTAATCCCCTCGCTGGTGAAGGCGCCGGCCTGGAGCGGGGCCCGCGGCGGGGAGGTCCCGAGCGCGATCTCGGACCAGGTGCAGCGCATCCTCAAGGGTGAGGACCCGGTCAGGGCTCTCGCCGCGGCCCAGAGCCAGGCTGTGGAACTCACCCGTTGACCGGCGGACGCCGTGGGAGAGACCGATGACCCGGATCACGGAACCGGCCGACGGACCCGTCGCGGTGACGGCCGCCACCGTGGGGGTGCCGATCGAGATCGACGGGCTGGGCCGGTCGTTCGGCCCGGTCCATGCGCTGCGCGACGTCACCCTGACGGTTGCGCCGGGGGAGATCGTCGCGCTGCTCGGACCGTCCGGCTCGGGTAAGTCGACGCTGCTGCGGATTTGCGCCGGGCTCGAGGAGCCGACGTCGGGTGATCTGCGTTTCGGCGGGGTCAGCCAGCTTGGCGTCGCACCCCACCGCCGGGACGTGTCTATGGTCTTCCAGCATTTCGCGCTCTACCCGCATCTGACGGCGCTGGAGAACCTCACCCTGGCGTTGCGTTACGGCCGTGGCCTGCCGAAGGCCGCGGCGGTGGCCCGGGCTCGTGAGACGCTGGACATGCTCGGCATCGGTGAGCTGGCAGCTCGCCGGCCCGCGAAGATGTCCGGGGGCCAGCGCCAGCGGGTCGCGATCGGCCGGGCACTCGCGACCCGGGCCTGGGTGATCCTGTTGGACGAGCCGATGTCGGGGCTTGACGCCCAGCTCCGGGTCGATCTGCGGGTCGAGATCGTGGGCCTGCTGCGCCGGCTCGGCACCACCGCTCTGTTCGTCACGCACGACCAGGCCGAGGCGATGGCGGTCGGTGACCGGGTCGCGGTGCTCAGCGGCGGCCGGTTGCAGCAGATCGGGACGCCCGACGAGATCTACGACCGGCCCGCCACGCGCTTCGTCGCGGCATTCGTCGGCAGCCCGCCGATGAACGTCCGGGAGGGACGTTGGCATGACGGCCAGCTGCGCGGGGACGGATTCGCCCTGGCCGCCCCCGCCGGCGCGACGGCGTTCGGAGTCCGGCCCGAGCACCTGGTCCTGGCTGCGGGGGCTTCCACCGGATCAGGATTGGGACCGGCGGACGCCGTGGTGGCGCCGGTGGCGCTGGCGTCGCTGGCGTCGGATGCGCTGCGGGTGACCGGTGAGGTCGTGGTGAGCGAGCGGCTCGGAGCGGAGCGGACGGTGCACGTCCGGACCTCCGCCGGGGTGCTCGCCGTCCGGGTCGACGCCGCTCAGGTGCTCGGCGTGGGCATGCCGGTCACCCTGCGCGCACCGCTGTCCACCCTGACCTTCTTCGACGCAGCCGGCGCCCGGATCTAACGCGGCGCGGCCTCGCCCCGCCGCGGCCGTCCCCTTCCCACCGCGCGTCCAGTCCGATCGGCGCCGCGTGAACCGCGGAGGGGCCCTTCCCATGGGCATGTCCCCGACTGCCCGATTCGCAACGGAATTCCTGACCGGCCGACGTGGTCGTGTTCGGTCGAAACAGGAATATAACGCGCTTTTTTTCGGACGGCTCGACGGACATGCGTGCAATCAGGGCCCGCCAGTGGTCCGGGAGTGACCTCTGTGCACGCATCGCACCGGAGTCGTCTCTTGGAGCACCAAGATGTCGCGACATAGCGTTAGTAGGTGCTCACGGAAGTGGCCCTGGAGATGCGACTACGAGGAGAACGTCGATGCTGACGGATAACGCTCATGCCTGCACTCATCCGCTTGCGTTCGTCCGAGCCCAGCGCGGGTGGTCCTATCAGCGTCTGGCGCGGGTCGTGGCCCGCCGCGCACGTGACCTCGGGGTGGCGAACATGGCCGCCGAGCGGCAGAAGGTCTGGCGCTGGGAGCACCGTGGTGTCGTGCCCGACCGGGTGTCCCAGCTCGCGCTCGCCGCGGAGCTCGGCGTGTCCAACGATCGCCTGGAGTCGCACCCCTGGCCCGCGTGGCTACCGACCGGCGACGCGGTGCGCACCGAGTACCCGTGGACGCCGGGCGGCAGCATAACCTCGATCATGGACGTCGTCGAGGACGCGCTCTCCGACCGCCGCGGCTTCCTGACGATCACTGGGGTCGGGGTGGCGGAACTCGCGACGCAGTGGCTCGGCATGGAACCGGCCCGGCTGGCGGCGGCCTTGAACGGGGGACGGGTCGACGACCAGATCGTGAACCGGATCGAGCACAACATCCCCGGGCTGCGGGTCATGGATGAGCGGCTCGGCGGGGAGAGCGTGCGCCGGCTGGTCGACGCCGAGCTCGGCGTGGTGGCGGATCTGCTGGTGCGTGGGTCCTACACCGAGCACGTGGGCCGTCACCTGCATTTGGTGGCCGCGGAGCTCGCCCGGTTCGCGGGGTGGGTCTCGTTCGACGCCGGCTTCCAGACGGCCGCTCAGCGGTACTGGATCACCGCGCTGCATGCCGCGCACGCCGGCGGGGACCGCATGCTCGGTGCGAACGTGCTGAAGAACATGTCCCTGCAGTGCGTGGACTTCGCCCGCCCGCGGGAGGCGGTGGATCTGGCCGAGGCCGCCGTGGCCAGCGCCGGGGGAGCGTCCGGTCGCGTCGGCGCCATGCTGCACATGCGGCGGGCCCGTGCCCACGCCGCGCTCGGGGAGGCCAGCGCCTGCGCGCAGGCGCTGGCCTGCTCGGAGGAGGCGATGGTCACCGCGCGGCCTGAGGACCCCGCCTGGTCGTCCTACTTTGACGAGGCCGAGTACCAGGCGCAGATCGGCAGCTGCTACATCGATCTCGGTCACCTCACGCAGGCGGACCGGTGGCTGGAACGCTCCCTGGCGATCCACCCGGACTCCCGGGCCCGGGACCGGGCCACCTACCTGCTCCGGTGGGCCGCGGTCCAGATGGATCTCGGTAACGTCGATCACGGGTGCGAGCTGACCCGCCAGGCCCTGCCGATGCTGGAGGCGACGCGATCCAAGCGCAACGCCCGCCGGGCCGACGAGCTGCGCCGCCGGCTGCGGCGGCACGGCACCGACCCGGCGGTGCGGGAACTCGATCAGCTCCTCGCCCGGACCGCCTGAGCCGGCCGGAACCCGAGCCGGCCGGGAATCAGGGACGCAGCCGCCCGGCGGGACGCTTCGGCACCGTCGTGGCCGGCTCGTCGTCCGGATCGATCGCGGCGGCCAGCGGCGCGCCGTCGGGATCGGCGGCGACGAGGGCGGCATCCGCCGGCACGGACCGCTTGATTACCGCCAGGGCGATGGGGCCGAGTTCCTCGTGGACCTCGGAGCTGCCGACGAACCCGACCTCGCGCCCGCCGACCGTGACGGGAGAACGGGGCGCCGCCACCGTGCCGTCGAGATGCAGCAGTACCAGCCGCCGCGGCGGGCGACCGAGGTTGTGTACCCGGGCGACGGTCTCCTGCCCGCGGTAGCAGCCCTTGTCCAGGTGCACGGCGTTCGCCAGCCACCCCACCTCGTGCGGAATGGTGCGATGGTCGGTCTCCCGGCCGAGCCGGGGCCGTCGGGAGGCGATGCGCATGGCGTCGAAGGCGGACAACCCGGCCAGACCCGCCCCGGCGGCGCGCAGCCGCTCGACGGTGCCGGTCAGGTCGGCCCGGCCGACGAGGAGATCGACGCCGTGGGGGATCCGCCGGACCAGCGTGCCCGTCCCGGTGCGAGCGACCGGGTAAGGACCGGTGATCGGTGCCCCGACCGGGTCGGGTGCCTGTGGTTCGGGCAGGTCCAGGCCGGGCGCGCCGTCACCCGGCCCGTCCAGCGCCGCGGCCGCGACCTGCGCGGCCCTTGGCCCGAGCACGCTGAGCACCGCCGTCACCGCGCCGATGTCCGTCGGCTCCACTCGGAGCATGAAGCGCATCGACTCCAGGTAGCGCAGCAGGGCGCCGCCGGTGCCGGGCTCGACGTCCACCCAGGTGGACGTGCCGTCGTCGGCGAGGACGAGATGGTGTTCGACGCGGCCGTGCGGGGAGAGCACCAGCGCCTCGGTGCTCCGCAGTGCGCCCAGCGCAGACAGATGCTGAGAGGTGACGCTGTGCAGCCAGGAGAGCCGGTCGGGGCCGGAGATGCGCAGCACGTCCCGATGCGATCTGTCGACGACGGCGGCGCCGTCGCGCACTGCGCGCTGTTCCCGTAGCGGATCGCCGTAGTGGGCGGCGACCACGGCGTCTTCGGCAGTGCCGGCCACCGCACCCGGCAGGCCGAGCAACGGGGAGAGCGAGGCGGACGTCGTGAGGGACCCGGCGGTCATGGAACTCAGTCTAGG
>NZ_CDWTNB010000018.1:35886-37218 GCF_977947065.1 Frankia sp. CgJB1 | reverse complement strand
ATTGGGACGTGGCCGCGTCCCGGCGGCGTCCACCGCGACGTCAGGTCTTGGGCACCGGATCGAAATTACTCCACCATTCGTACAGGGCCGCCCCGTCGGGGCCGGTCGCTATGAAGGAGACCAACGTGGAATTGTAGGACCAGAAGATGAAGTGATCACCGTCACGCACGTTGCAGACGGCCGTGCCCTGGGTCGCACCCTCGTGGAAGTTCCAGGTGAAGACCTCGTCGCCGCCCTGCTCGCATTTGCCGCCGGTGGTGGTGACCAGGGACTTGCGCACCTCGACGTCGCTGTTCAGATCACTGAATGGTCGCGTAGGAGTAGGCAGCCACTACCTTCCCATCATCCGAGTTGCAGAATAACGACGCCTTGATGTGGCCGCCCTCGGCTTCGCCGTTGGGCTCGTAGTCCGTCATCACGGACGAGTCGAGCTTGGCCAGCAGGGCGTGCTGCGTCGGGGTGAACTGCGCCGAGGGACTCGGACTCGCGCTTGGACTTGGACTTGGCGAGGGCGATGACGATGGGTTTGTCGAGGTCGGTGAGGCGCTGGGGCTGTCGGGCGCGGTCACCGTGCCCGGGTTGTCGGAACCTCCGGAGAGGAGCACAACCGGAATAATGATCAGGAGGAGTGCCGCCGCCACCGCCGCAGCGATGATGGTGTTACGCCGACGTTGAGAGCCGCCGGGCCGGGGGGCGCCCCCGGCGGCGGATAACCTCCGTAACCGCCCGCCGCAGGGTAGCCCTGCTGCTGATACCCTTGGTGGTAACCCGGATCTTGGTGGTAACCCGGCTGATAGTTCTGCTGATATGCCTGTTGCGGATAACTCTCCGTGGGATAGTTGTTGGCGGGATAATCCTGCTGCTGGTAACCCTGGCCGTAGCCCTCGCCGGGTGGGTAGCCCCCACTGGGTGGGTAGACCGCCGTCGGGGGGTACTGATCGGTGCCGCGGTACGGATTCTGTGCGTACTGGTTCTGGGGATACTGGTTCGGAGGGTTCTGGGAGTACTGTTCCGTGGGCGGGTAGCCGCCGGGCTGGTTGACGCCGGGTGCGCTGTTGCCGAGCAGGCGGGTCTCGTCTTCGTCGCCGAACGGTGCCGAGCCCGCGGAGTACGACGAGGCGGAATAAGAACCACCAGCGTTGCCGTCAACCCGTTGGGTCTGGGCGTCCGGGTCCTGGGGGCCTGGGCCCGGTGACTGCATGACGTCCTCCTGCGCTGCGCGAAGAGCGGCCCCGGCCCGCGCTCGTGATCTTGCGGATCCCGCCGTGGTGCTGGGCGGTTCTCGCAACCGTCCATCTGTGTTAGAACGGACCGCCCCGTTCGGCCCAGCTC